>JAKEHP010000252.1 GCA_022614955.1 Candidatus Methylomirabilota bacterium | reverse complement strand
GGTGCTCTCGATCATCCGCCGCTCGAGCTCGAGGAGGCCAGACGAGTCGGAAGTGGCCCCCACGGAATCGCGAAACCGCTCCAGCTCGGCACGGTCGGCGGGGGATTGGGCGTGAAGGGGCGGAAACGCGAGGGCAAGGGACGCGGCGACGAGCGCCGTGGTGAGGACGTGGGGCCGCGGCGAACGAGACGCCCGCGGCACGATGGACGAACACATCAGCAGGCCCTCAAGAGAGGTGGGATCCGCTCTAGGAGACGCCCCGGGTCCGGACCGGCCCACACCGCGCACCTAGTGGTTCCGGGCGCGTTCTCCCAGGAAACGCCGGACCCCTTCGACGATGCCGGCGGCGTACTGGCGGCGCCCCTCCATGGTGCGCAAGGCGGCCTCCTGATCCGGCAGGATCATGAACAGGCCTTCGGTGAGGATCGAGGGCATCCAGGTCCCGCGGACCAGCGCCAGATCCCCCAGTCCGATGCCCAGGTCCCGGAGCCCAAGCCGGCGGACCAGCGCCGCCTGGACCTCCCGGGCCAGGAGCACGCTCTGCGGTTGATTGTAATACACGCTGGTCCCGTTGTTGGTCAGGGGGTTCACGCCGTCCGGCAAGGCGTTGTTGTGGACCGAAACCAGGAGCTCGGCACCTTCCCGCTCGGCCAGGGCCACCCTGGGATAGAGGTCGATAGCCGTGTCGGTGGTCCGGGTCATGAGCACCCGCGCGCCCGCCCCCTCCAGCAGCCGCCGGAGCTCGAGTGCCACCCCGAGGTTGGCCTCCGCTTCCCGCAGGCCGGTCGGTCCGGTCGCGCCAGCTGGGGGGTGCCCCGGGTCGACCGCGATCAGCCGGCCCCGGAGCGGGTGGGCCGGGTCGATGGGGGGCGGGCGGCGGACCTCCAGCAGCAGATCATCCCGCTCCCATCGCGTTCGGTATCCCCAGACGGGGCGGGCGAGCGCAACGGAGATGGTCGTCTCACCATCGGCGGTCTGCGCCCAGCGGATCCGCTCCACCAGGCTGTCCGTGGCCAGGTACCGGATCCAGTCCACGTCGCCCACCGCACCGTAGAGCTTCAGGTCGAGCGAGTGCTCGCCCGGGAGCACCTGGAAGGGAATTCGCTGCCCCACGGGAACCCGCAGAGTGACCCGGTCCCCGGCCGAGGTGAGGCTGAGAGCCCTGACCACCCCTCGGG
>JAKEHP010000251.1 GCA_022614955.1 Candidatus Methylomirabilota bacterium | reverse complement strand
GTTGCTGGGCGTACCCGGAGTGGCCAATGTCGCCGTCTGGGGCGACCGGGATCGGCAGCTTCAGGTGCAAATCGATCCCGAGCGGCTGCGGGCGAGCGGCGTGACCCAGAGCCAGATCATCCAGTCGACCGGGAACGCCTTGTGGATCTCCCCACTGACCTTCCTGGAGGCATCGCACCCGGGGGCCGGAGGGTGGATCGACGGCCCCAATCAGCGGCTCGAGATCCGGCACGTGTTGCCCATCTCCGGACCAGAGGACCTGGCCAAGGTGATGGTGGAGGGGGCCTCCCTCCGTCTCGGGGACGTGGCCGACGTGGTCGAAGGGCATCCACCGCTCATCGGGGACGCTGTCCTCGCCGATGGCCCCGGCCTCCTGCTCGTGGTCGAGAAGCTCCCCAGTGCGAATACCCTCCAGGTGACCCGCGGGGTGGAGGCGGCGCTGGCTGAGTTGCGACCCGGCCTGCCCGGCGTCGAGTTGGATGCTGCGGTTTTCCGGTCGGCGAGCTTCATCGAGATGGCCTTCGCCAATCTCACCAAGGCGCTGGTCGTCGCCGCCGTTCTCGCCATCCTGATTCTGGGTGCCCTGCTCCACGATTGGCGTGCCCTCGCGATCAGCCTCATCGTGATCCCCTTGGCTCTGGTGGCCGCGACCGCGCTGGTCGGACTGGCGGGAGGCACCCTCAATACCATGGTCCTGGCGGGAATGGTGATCGCCCTCGGCGTCGTGGTCGACGATGCCGTTCTCGGCGTGGACGCCATCCTGCGGCGGCTCCGGCGGCGGCGGGCGGAGGGAACGGACGAGTCCGGCATCCGGAGCATCATCGAGGCAGTGGTCGGGAGCCGCGGCCCCATGCTCTATGCCACGCTGATCCTCCTCCTGGCGGTAGTCCCCGTCTTCCTCATGGAGGGCCTGGCCGGCGCCTTCTTCAGGCCTCTCGCCCTTTCTTACGCTCTCGGGTTGCTGGCCTCCCTGACGGTCGCCGTAACCGTCACCCCGGTGCTCGGGCTGCTGCTCCTCCGCAGCGCTCC
>JAKEHP010000250.1 GCA_022614955.1 Candidatus Methylomirabilota bacterium | reverse complement strand
GGCCGTCACGGGGATCGGCATCATCTGCGCCCTGGGAGGCAACCAGCGTCAGGTGTGGGGACGGGCCCTGGAAGGCCGCGGCGGGATCGAGCGGCTGAAACTGTTCGAGACCATCGGCTGCCTGAGCGAAGTGGCGGGAGAGGTCTGTGATCTTCCGCCGCTCCCGAATCTCACGCGCCTGGAATCGCGCCGCGCCGCCCGCACCGATCGCCTCTGTATGGCATCCGCTCTGGAGGCTGTGCGGCAGGCTGGGCTCGAAGGCCAGGCAGTCCTGGAAGACTTCGGCGTTTCGCTCGGCACTTCCACGGCCGGCATGCTGGAATCGGAAGTGTACTGCCGTGAGGCCGTGGATCGTGGCCACCGCGGGGCTCGCACTTCCCGGCTCCTTCGCCTGCCCACCTCCTCCCCTGCCGATGCCGTGGCGAGGATTTTGAAGGCACGCGGTCCAAGACTTTCGAATATGACCGCCTGCGCTTCCTCCGCCCTCTCCGTGGGATTCGCAGCGGACTTGATCCGGGCGGGAGAGGCGCCGGGAATGATTGCCGGCGGCGGGGATGCGCTGTGCCGGATGACCTACGCCGGGTTCAATGCCTTGCGACTGGTGGACCCCCTCCCCTCGCGTCCCTTCGAAGCCTCCCGTGCCGGGCTTTCGCTGGGAGAAGGGGCCGGGATTCTGGTCCTTGAGGATTGGGAGCATGCTGTTTCCCGCAAAGCGCCCCTGCTGGCGGAGTTCGTTGAGTACGGCTCGAGCTGCGATGCGCATCACATGACCGCCCCTCATCCGGAAGGGCAGGGAGCCGCCCGGGCCATGGCCCAGGCGCTGCAGCGCGCCGGGGTGAGCCCCGATCAGGTCGGCCACATCAACGCCCACGGAACGGGAACTCCGTTGAACGATTCGACCGAGACCCAGGCCATCCTCGCGGTGTTTGGGCAGAGCTTGGCGGCGCGGATTCCAGTTACTGCAAACAAGTCGCTGTTCGGGCACCTGCTGGGGGGATCCGGCGGTGCGGAGGCGGTGCTGCTCGTCCTTAGCTTGGCGCACCAGGCCCTCCCTCCGACTCTCGGCTGGAGGTCGGCCGACCCGGGAGCCCGTCTCGATGTGATCTCCCCCACCGCCCGGCGACTGGCCTTC
>JAKEHP010000249.1 GCA_022614955.1 Candidatus Methylomirabilota bacterium | reverse complement strand
GCTGCCTCCCGTAGGAGTCTGGGCCGTGTCTCAGTCCCAGTGTGGCCGGTCACCCTCTCAGGCCGGCTACCGATCGTCGCCTTGGTGGGCCGTTACCCCGCCAACTAGCTAATCGGACGCAGGCTCATCCCCCAGTGACAGCATGCATGCAGAGGCCGCCTTTGATCAGCCCGGCATGCGCCGGGCTGATGTCATCCGGTATTAGCACCTCTTTCGAGGTGTTATCCCAGGCTGAGGGGCAGATTACCCACGCGTTACTCACCCGTTCGCCGCTCTACTCAGGGGATTGCTCCCCCTTTCTCGCTCGACTTGCATGTGTTAGGCACGCCGCCAGCGTTCGTTCTGAGCCAGGATCAAACTCTCCGAAAACGAAGGGTTTAACCCTTGTAGGCGAACCTTACCGTCTACAGACGGCATAGCCGCCCGTAGGCCAGTAACGCGATATTCGTTTGTCAAAGAACACGGCCGACCCGGAAAGCGTCGGCCGGCAGACATCAAGGCTAAATATAGCCGACTCTTATGATGATGTCAAGAGGGGGGTCGTCCTAGGGAACCCCACTTGTACTAACGCAGGCTACCCGTGTCAAGTTCTTTTTTCTTCCCTCTTGGCCGCTGGGGGGATCACCCGGAGGAACCGGCGCTTGCCCACCTGTACCAGGTGCTCCCGGTCGAGGGGGAGCCGGTATGTCTCCTCCCGGACCTGCACGCCGTCCACCGTCACCCCCCCCTGGAGAATTACCCGACGCGCTTCCGACCGGCTCGGGCAGGCCCCGGCTGCAGCCAGAAGAGCCACAAGCCAGGCTTCCCCCTCCTCAATGAGTTCCGGCGGAGGGTGGTAGGGAGGAACGTCTGATGGGGGCTCCCGGTCCCGGAAGACCCGGTCAAACTCTGCGGCGGCTTCCTCGGCCTCTCGGGAGGAGTGGTACAGGCCCACCAAGAGCCTTCCCAGCCTGGCCTTGGCCTCCCGCGGATGGAGGCCGCCTGTGGCCAGCCCCTGCCGCACGTCTTCTACCTCCGCCGCCGCCAGCGGCGTCGTCAGCTCGTAGTAGCGCAGGAGAAGGGTGTCCGGGAGGGACATGACCTTCCCGAACATCTCCCCGGGGGCCTCCTCGATCCCGATGTAGTTGCCCAGGCTCTTGGACATCTTCTGGACCCCGTCCAGTCCCTCCAGGATCGGCATCGTGATGATGACCTGAGGGTCCTGACCGAAAGTCCGCTGGAGATCCCGGCCCACCAGGAGATTGAACTTCTGATCGGTGCCGCCGAGCTCCACGTCCGCCTCGAGCGCCACGGAGTCGTAGCCCTGGACGAGGGGGTAGAGGAACTCGTGGATGCCGATGGCCCGGCCCGAGGCGTAGCGCCCCGCAAAGTCGTCCCGCTCCAGCATCCGGGCCACGGTGTGGCGAGCGGCCAGCTCGATGAGGCCCTGAGCGGACATGGGCTGCATCCAGCGGCTGTTGAAGTCAATCCGGGTCCGGGCCGGGTCCAGGAGCTTGAAGATCTGCCGCTTGTAGGTCTCCGCGTTCCGCTGGACCTCCGCCGCCGTGAGGACCTTTCGGGTCTCGGACCGACCGCTGGGGTCCCCGATCATGCCGGTGAAGTCCCCGATGAGGAAGATAACGTCGTGCCCCAGGTCCTGGAACTCCCGGAGCTTCTGGATCACCACCGTGTGCCCGAGGTGCAGGTCCGGGGCCGTGGGGTCTAGCCCCAGCTTGACCTTCAGCGGCTTGCTGGTGCGGGCTGCCCGGCGGAGCTTCGCCAGGAGCTCCTCCGGCGCGACCACCTCGGCAGTCTTCCGAGAGAGAATGCTGAGCTGTTCCTCAGGGGATCGCCACATGATTGCGTCCTGGGCTGCGGTGTCCGGCTCTTGTAGCACGGCGGCTCGAGCGGCGCAACGGGAAAGGGGGGGCGCCTTGGTCCCGGGCCGACGCCTCTGCTATACTACGGCTCGGCTGCGATACCGGCAAGCCAGGAGGTGCCGTGGAGTTCTTCCGCCGCCACCGCCAGGTCTTCCGCTGGATTCTCCCCTCCCTGGTGGCCATCGGGATGGGGGCGGCGGGCGGCGTCTTCGCCGCCTACGTCCAGGACCTCCCCACGCTTGACGCCCTGGAGCACTACAGCCCCAGCCTGGTCACCACCCTGTACAGTGACGAAGACGAGCCCTTCGCTGCCTTCTTCGAGCAGCGACGGATCCTCGTCTCGCTCGACAAGATCCCCCGCTACCTCATCGAAGCCCTGCTCGCGACCGAGGACACCCGCTTCTATTCCCACCGTGGGATTGACCCGCGGGGGATTGCCCGGGCCCTCCTGACCAACGTCCGGACCCTTCGCCTGGCGGAGGGGGGGAGCACCATCACCCAGCAGCTGGCCAAGGTCCTGTTCCTCACCCCGGAGAAAAGCCTGAGCCGGAAGACCAAGGAGGTCCTCCTGGCCTTCCAGATCGAACGCGAGTACCCAAAGGACAAGATTCTGGAGATGTACTTCAACCAGATCTACTTCGGCCACGGCGCGTACGGGGTGGAAGCGGCGGCCCAGACCTACTTCGGGAAGTCGGTAAACGAGCTGAACCTGGCGGAGGCGGCCATGTTGGCCGGTCTCCCGCGGGCCCCCAACAGCTACTCTCCCATCGTGGACAAGGAACGGGCCCGGCGCCGCCGCGGGGTGGTCCTCCAGCGGATGGTCGAGGAGGGATTCATCACGACGGAGCAAGGGGAGGCGGCCGCGGCGGTCCCCTTCGACGAGCGGGCCTTTGCCGCCGTCCGGAGCCGGGCACCCTATTTCGTTGAATACGTGCGGCAGTACCTGGAGGAGCGGTACGGCTCGTATGCCCTCTACCACGGGGGGCTGAAGGTCTCCACCACCCTGAACCTCCGGCTTCAAGAGGCGGCGGAGCGGTCCCTGACCCAGGGCCTGCGGGAGATTGACCAGCAGAAGGGGCTCCGCCTGGCCGGGGGGGTCCCCAGCGCCCGTGTGACCCCCCGACGGCGCGGCGAGCCGCTCCGGCCCGGCCTGGTGGTGGAGGGCGTCGTTCAGCGGGTCACGGCCCGCGGGATCCACGTGGCGGTAGACGGCTACAGCGGGGAGATCCCCTTCAAGGCGATGCGGGTGGCGGGCGGACCCAAGCTGGCGGAGGCGTTCCACCCGGACGACCGCGTCCTGGTCCAGTTGGAGGCCGTGGACCACGACCGGAAAACCCTCACGCTGGCGTTGGCGCAGGAGCCGGAGATAGAAGGAGCCCTGCTGGCTCTGGATCCCCGAACCGGCCAGATCAAGGCAATGGTGGGTGGCTACGACTTCGAACGGAGCAAGTTCAACCGCGCCGTCCAGGCCCGACGGCAGCCCGGCTCTGCCTTCAAGCCCTTCGTGTATGCGGCCGCTTTTGACCTGGGCCTCACCCCCTCCACCATCTTCGAGGACTCCCCGGTCTCCTTCCCCACAACGATTGACGGAGAGCAGAAGGAGTGGAGCCCGGAGAATTACGACCAGACCTTCCGGGGCCCGGTGACATTGCGGCAGGGGTTGGAGCACTCGATCAACGTCGTCGCGGTCAAGCTCCTGGAGACGATTGGGGTCGGGGCCGCGACGCAGATGGCCCACCGCCTGGGGATCCGGAGTCCGCTCCGGGCCGAGCTGGGGCTGGCCCTGGGGACCTCGGAGGTCACCCTGCTGGAGATGGTCTCGGCCTACGGGACGGTGGCGGCAGGCGGCGTCCGCACCCCTCCCTACGCCATCCGGCGCATCCTGGACTCCCGTGGGCGCGTCCTGGAGGAGCGCTTCCCGGAGGGGCAGCAGGTGCTGCGTCCGACCACCGCGGCCACCTTGACGCACGTCCTAGAGGGGGTAACGGAGCGGGGGACGGGGCGGCGCGCACGGGTCCTCGAGCGACCGCTCGCGGCCAAGACGGGCACCACCCAGGACGCGGCCGACGCCTGGTTCCTCGGCTACAGCCCCTCCCTGGTGGCGGGGATCTGGGTTGGCTACGACACCGTGCGTTCCCTCGGCCCCCACGAGACCGCCGCCACGTTAGCCGCCCCCATCTGGATCCAGTTCATGCGGGCAGCCCTAGAGGGGAGCCCGCCGGAGGCTTTTCCGGTCCCGGAGCCTCTGGTCTCGGTCACGGTCAACTACTATACCGGGCTCCCCACCTACCCCCAGGATCCGGACGCCGTCACCGAGTACTTCCTCCGGGGGACCGAGCCCCGCCGCGCGGCCATGGGCGGGGCCGCCGCCCCGCTCCCTCCTCCGGCCGCAGCCCCCTCGCCGCCTGCCCCCCCCGCCACCGCGGTTCCGGCCAGCCCACCCGCGCCCCCCCCGCCCCCTGCCCCGGCGGAAACGCGCTAGCTCCCTCGCCACTCAGGACCGTCTCGGACCCTACCCGAAGGGTGGTCGGAGAACGAAGTGAGGCGACGTCAGTTGGCAAAGGACTAGGCGGGCTGGCCGGTGCGGCGGGTATAAGCCAGGAGGGTGTTCTTCAGGAGCATGGCAATCGTCATGGGGCCCACGCCCCCTGGGACCGGCGTGATCTGCCCGGCTCGGGCGGCGACGGAGGCGAAATCCACGTCCCCGATCAGCACCCCATCCACCCGGTTGATCCCCACGTCTATCACCACCGCCCCCTCCCGCACCATGGCGCCGGTGACGAGGCGGGGCCGCCCGGCCGCCGCAACCAGCACCTGGGCGCGGTGGGTATGCGCGGCGAGGTCCTTGGTCCGGGTATGGCAGAGGGTGACCGTGGCGTGACGGTGCAGCAGCAGGAGAGCGGTGGGCTTCCCCACCAGGTCGCTTCGGCCGACCACCACCGCCTCCGCTCCCCTGAGCTCCACCCCAGAGCGGTCCAGGAGCTCCAGGATCCCGGCAGGGGTGCAGGGGACAAAGGTGGGCCGACCGATCGTGAGACGCCCCACGTTCTCGGGGTGAAAGCCGTCCACATCCTTGGCCGGGTCCAGCCGCCCCAGGATCCGCCGGCTGTCCAGCCCCTCCGGGAGAGGGAGCTGGACCAGGATGGCATCCACCGCCTCGTCCCGGTTCAGGTCGGCGAGGAGCCCCTCCAGGCCCGCCTGGGAGGTCCGGGCGGGGAGCAGGTGCCGGAACGAGCGGATCCCCGCCTCCTCGCAGGCCCGCGCCTTGTTCCGGACGTAGAGGTGGGAGGCGGGATGCTCTCCCACCAGGACCGCCGCCAGCCCGGGGGGGCGCCGGCCGGCCGCGACAGCCTCGGCCACTGCCGCCGCCACCTCAGTCCGGATGGCGGCCCCGATGGCCTTCCCGTCAATCAGGCGAGCGGGCATCCGGGGCTCCTCACCGCTGCAACCGGGTAATGGCCCGCGCTCGCCCGGTCCCCTCGTCCAGGTCGAGGACCACCGCCGAGAAGATGCCGGCGGCCCCCGTGGCCACGGTGAACCGGGTAGGCATCTGGGTGAGGAAGCGGCGGATCGCGTCCTCGGGGGCCATGCCGATCACGGAGTGCCGGGGCCCCGTCATCCCGACGTCGGTGATGTAGGCGGTCCCGCGGGGTAGGATCTGCTCGTCCGCCGTCTGGACGTGGGTGTGGGTCCCAACGACGGCCGAGGCGCGTCCGTCAACGTAATGGGCGAAGGCCTGCTTCTCCGAGGTGGCCTCGGCGTGAAAGTCCACCACGATGAGCGGGGTGGCCTCCCGCAGGGAGGCGAGGTGGCGGTCCCCAGCGCGGAAAGGGCAGTCAATGGTCGGCAGGAACACCCGGCCCTGCAGGTTCAGGACCCCCACCCGCAGGCCATCCCGCTCCCACAGGGCGACCCCCGCCCCCGGGGCGTCCTCGGGGTAGTTGGCGGGGCGCAAGAGCCGGTGCTCGCCGCCGATGAACCCCTCCACCTCCTTCTTGTCCCAGACATGGTTGCCGGAGGTGAGGAGATCAATCCCCAGACCGAATAGCTCCTCGGCCACCGAGGGGGTGATCCCGAACCCCGCCGCGGCGTTCTCGGCGTTGGCAATGGTCAGGGCGACCCCGTGCTCCCGCTGCAAGGCGGGCAGGTGCTGGGCAACCTGCTCCCGCCCCGGCTTCCCCACGATATCGCCGATGAACAGGATCCGCATCGCCCCTCACGGGGGGGCGGCCGGGAGGCGCCCCCTCCCTACTTGGCGTACTCGACTGCGCGCGTCTCCCGGATCACAGTCACCTTCACCTGGCCCGGGTAGTCAATCTCCTGCTCGATACGCTTGGCGATATCCTTCGCCATCTGGGTGGCCTGGGTGTCGGTCACCTCCCCGCTCTCCACGATGATGCGGACCTCGCGCCCGGCCTGGATGGCGTAGGACGTGTTCACACCCCTGAAGGAGTTGGCGATCTCCTCCAGCTTCTCCAGGCGCTTCACATAGGACTCCAGGATCTCTCGCCGGGCCCCCGGCCGCGCCGCCGAGAGGGTGTCCGCGGCCTGGAGGATGATGGCCTCCAGGCACTTGGCCTCTTCGTCCTCGTGGTGCGCCGCGATGGCGTTGATGACCTTCCAGTGCTCGTTGTGTTTCCGCGCCACCTCAACGGCGATCTCCGTGTGGGTCCCCTCTTGCTTGCTGTCCGCCGTCTTGCCGATGTCGTGGAGGAGAGCGGCCCGCTTAACATAGCGGGGGTCAATCCTGAGCTCGGTGGCGATGAGCCCGGCGAGCTGCGTCACCTCCTTGGTGTGCTGGAGCTGGTTCTGGGAGTAGGAGGTGCGGTACTTCAGGCGCCCGATGAGGCGGGTCAGCTCCTGGTGCATCCCCGTCACCCCGACCTCGAAGAGGGCCTGCTCCCCGGCCTTCCGGATGTCCTCCTCGATCTCCTTCTTGACCTTCTCCACCACTTCCTCGATCCGGGCGGGGTGGATCCGGCCATCGGCGATGAGCCGCTGCAAGGCGATCCGGGCGATCTCCCGGCGGATCGAGTCAAAGCCGGAGAGGATCACCGCCTCGGGCGTATCGTCCACGATGACATCGATCCCCGTTGCCTTCTCGAACGCGCGGATGTTGCGTCCCTCCCGCCCGATGATGCGGCCCTTCATGTCGTCGCTCGGCAGGTCCACCACCGAGACCGTCGCCTCGGCGACGAAATCGGTGGAGCACCGGTCAACGGCGACGGCCAGGATCTCCTTGGCCTTCTGGTCGGCCGTCTCCTTTGCCTCCTCCTCGATCCGCTTGGCCAGCGCGGCCGCCTCCAGGCGGGCCTCCCCTTCCAGCTCCTTCAGGAGAACCCGCTTCGCCTCCTCGGTCGTCATCCCGGCCACCCGCTCCAGGGCCCGGCGCTGCTCGTCCAGGATGGCCTTGAGGCGCTGCTCGCTCTCCACGACAGCCGCCTCGCGCTGCTGGAGGGACTGC
>JAKEHP010000248.1 GCA_022614955.1 Candidatus Methylomirabilota bacterium | reverse complement strand
TCGCGCGGCCGCGCCGCTCGGGAACCCCTGCTGGCGGCCGATCCGGTCGGTCACGGCCATCGCCTGGCGGATCGGCCCGCCGGTTCGCTCGCCGATCTGGGCGATGGCCTCGAAGGCCTCCCGCCGCAGCTTTCGGTCGGAGCTGGAGTCCACGATCGCGGCCAGCTGGGTCTGGGTGAGGCTCCGGCCGGCGACCCGATAGCGGAACTGGCGGAAGGTGTCCTGGATGGCGATCTGGAGGTCGTCGAGAGCGAGGGCGAGCGCCGGATCCGCCTTGGCGGGCAGGAAGTACCTCACTTGCAGCTCCAGCCGCCGGGCCAGGAGGGAGTCCTTCACCCGCCCCTTCCACTGATCCAGGACTCTGGCGTAGTCCCGCCGGGTGGAGAGGCTGGTCTCGAGGCGCGCCACCGCGGCGACCTGGTGATGGCGCTCGCCCTTCCACTGGGCGTATCCCTCCAGCGCCCCGGCGCGGTCCAGCACCCACTGCATGGCCTCCAGGTCCTCGATGAAGCGGACCAGGTCGGCCTCACTCCGGACCGAGGGCGGGGGGGCGCCCAGTCCCATGCGGGGGGCGGACGGTGCCGGCTGTTGCGCGGGGAGCAGATGCGCCGGCGCCATGAGGAGGAGCGTGAGGGCCGCCCCGAGCCGGCGGCCGAGCAGGGAGAGAGAGGTCACGGGCGGGTCCCGTCGGTTCGAGGGTGAGCCGGAGCGCGGGGAGGCTCCGGGAGCGTGGCGATAAACTGTCCGGCCTCCCCACCGCACGCCAGGGCTAGGGCCACCACGAGCGCCGCTTGAGGTGCACGTCCTCGCTCCGCACGCTCATCCCCACCACCAGCACCAGCAGCCGCGACTCGAACCCCTTGGCGCTCACCCGGACGTACTGGGTGCGGCACTGGTCCACCAGCGAGAGGTCGAAGCGGAAGCGGTAGGAGCCGTCGTCCTCGGTGAAGGCGGTGTACGGCGTGCCCAGCATCTGGAGATGGGCGCCGGCGAGTGGGTGCCCCGTGTCGCTCCGGAGGATCCTCCCCTCCGCGACGCCGAACTCCACTGGCGCTCCCGGCTCCCGCGGCTCCGCGGGGCGGGGAATGCACTTGGCCGGGTCGTCGGGGATGTAGGCCTCCATCGGCCGGACCGCCCGCGGGCCCACCCCGGGCCGGGATCATCGCCTATCTTGACCGGCATCACCCCGATGCGGCGGCCAGTCTCCGCGCCGCTCTC
>JAKEHP010000247.1 GCA_022614955.1 Candidatus Methylomirabilota bacterium | reverse complement strand
TCCTGCCCCAGCAGGAGGTAGAACTGCCGGTGGTTGAAGAGGCCGGTCAGCTCGTCGGTGCTGGCGAGCCGCTTGGTCTCGGCGAAGAGGCGGGAGTTCTCGATGGCGATGGCCGCCTGGTTGGCCAGGATCTGGCAGAACTCCACATCGCCCGGGGTGAAGGGGCGGGGCTCCCGCAGACTGCTGAGGGCGATGACCCCCAGGGCCTTGTCCTTGGTGAGGAGCGGGATGACCAGCATGGACCGGACCTGGAGGGGCACCAGGAGGCTGCGGACCCCACCCAGCAGCGGCTCCTGCAGGGCCTCGGGGATGACCAGGGCCTGCTTGGTCTCCAGGGCCCGGCGGACCTCGGGGTGGCGGTCCAGGGTTATCTGGATCCCGTGGATCCAGGGCATAGGCTTGGAGCCGTCGTAGCCCATCACCACCTCGCCGGCTGCCCCCGTCACGTCCGAGAGGGTCACCACGCACCGGTCCACTTTCATGAGATCCAGGAACCGCTCGATGAGGGCCCGGAGAACCTCTTGCAGCTCCAGCGTGGAGGTGATGGAGGAGGAGACCTCGTAGAGGGCCCGTATCTGGGAGACCTGCTCGTCCTTTTGCTGGTACAGGTGGGCGTTCTCCAGCGCCATCCCCACCTGCTGCCCGATGGCGGCGAAGAAGCGCATCTCGTCGGCCCCAAAGCGGTGCGGCAGCCGGGAGAGGAGGTGTATCAGGCCTAGCGTCCGCCCCTTGGCAGTGAGGGCGACGGAGGCGTGGTTGCCGTAGGGTCCTCCTCCCTCGGCCCGCAGCGCCGGGTCGGGGGAGGCGCCCAGCTCCTCCAGGAGGCCGGGACCCGGCTCCCGGAAGCGAGCGGCCCAGGGGGAGGTGGCTAACGGCTGCTCGTGCCAGGCCGCCCGCAGGGCCGGTGACAGCCCGCGCTCCGTCGCCAGGGAGAGGATCTCCCGCTCCGGCTCCCAGACCATGACGGCACCGGCGGCGACCCCTTCCACCTCCGCCAACCGCTCCAGGGTAGCCCCCAGGATCTCCCCTACCTTCAGGGACTGGCCCGCGGCGACGGCGACCGCGTTCAGACTGGCCAGCTCCCGGTTCTGCCGCCGGATGGCCCGGGCCATCCCGGCCAGGCGGAGCTGGCCCCGGATCCGGGCCACCAGCTCCTCCCCGTTGAAGGGCTTCGTCATGTAATCATCCGCACCCAGCTCCAACCCGGCGACCTTATCCCGGACCGTATCCTTCGCCGTGAGAATGATTACGGGGATCCGCTCCTCCTCCGGGCGGGCCCTGAGCGCCCGGGTGACCTCCAGGCCGTTCAGGCCCGGCATCATGATGTCCAGCAGAACCAGGTCCACCGGCTCCCGGGCCACGACCTCCAGCGCTTCCTGTCCCGAGGAGGCGGTCAGGACACCGAAGCCCCGGCGCTGCAGGGTCACCTGGAGCATTCGGATGATCCCCGGATCGTCATCTACCACCAGGACGACGGGGGCCTGCTCCCCGGCCGCGACGGCCTCCGCCTTCCGTTCCTCTGTCATGGCCGAGCCTGACCTCTGCTTTCGGCCGCCGCTGCGGCCGCCACCTGGGGGATGGTGAAGGCAAACGTGCTCCCGGCCCCGGGGCTGCTCTCCACCCAGATCTGCCCCCCGTGGGCCTCCACGATGGCCCGGCACAGCATGAGCCCGAGTCCCAGTCCGCCCGCCGGCCGCCGGCTCGACATGTCCGCCTGGCCGAAGGGGGCAAAGAGGCGAGGGAGGACCTCGGGTGGAACCCCCGGGCCCGAGTCCGTGACTGAGAACTGGACCACAGCGAGACCCTCCCCGTCCCGGTTGGCCGCCCGGACCCCCACGCGCCCCCCGGTGGGCGTGAACTTCACGGCGTTGTCCAGGAGGTTTGTCAACACCTGGATCACCCGCCCCCGCTCCCCAAAGCAGAGGGGGAGGTCGGCGGGGACACCGAGAGCCAGCGCGATCTCCTTAGCCGCGGCATGACCCCGGACCGCCGCCGTGGCGGCTGCCGCCGCCTGGAGCGGGGCGAAGGACTCCCGGGTCAGGAGCATCCCTCCGGCCCTGATCGCGGAGCAGTCCAGCAGGTCCCCGATGGTGCGGATCAGGCGGTCGGTGTTCTGGAGGGCCAGCTCGAGGAACTCCCGCCGGGGGCCCTCACCCGTCTCCTCCTCCAGGACCAGCGCAAGGGCGCCTTTGATGGCGGTGAGCGGTGTGCGGAGTTCGTGGCCGAGGGTGGCGAGGAGATCGTCCTTCAGGGCGTCCAGGGCAGCCAGGTTGGCCACCTGACCCCAGGCCCGGACCCGGGCGGTCAGCTCCTGGGTGCGGCGGCTCACGGTCAGGTGCGCCCGGGCTCGGGCTAACAGCTCCGCCGGGGCGCAGGGAGTCAGGAGGAAATCATCCCCGCCCGCCTCCAGGGCCGCCGCCACCTCGACCACTTGCTCTCGGGTCGCGAGGAGGAGGGCCGGCGCCCCCGCCGCCCCCTCCCGCCGGACAGCCTGGAGGAACATCCGGGCATCGGCATCCGGAAGCGTCAGGCCCAGAAGCAGGAGGTCGCAGGGGACCTCCCTGAGGAGCGAGCCGCCCGCCGCCGCGGTCCCGGCTGTCCGGACGAGCCAGCCTGCCTCCCGCAGCGGCGCGGACAGGGCAGCCACCCGGGGGGCGTCCCCGTCAACGATGCAGGCTGTCCCCCGCTCCACCCCCCTCCCCCTCGCCCGTGGCTGCCGTCAACGCCGCCCGGATCTGCTCCCCGAGCTGCGCCGGCTCGAAGGGCTTCGTGATGTAGGAGACGGCGCCTGCTTCGAGCCCCCGCTCCACTTCCCTGGCCTGGGCCCGGGCGCTCATGACCACGACGGGAATGTGGCGGGTCAGCGGGTCCTCGCGCAGGGCCGCGCAGACGGCGTATCCGTTCAGCTCGGGGAGCATGATGTCCAGAAGGATGACGTCCACTTCCCCCTGGCGGGCGACGACCACCGCCTCCTGCCCTGTGGTCGCGGTGCGGACGGAAAACCCCTCCCGGTGCAGGATATAGGTGACCAGCTTGACGATGTCCGGCTCGTCCTCAGCCAGGAGCACGACTGGCATATCCGCTCCCCTTTAGAATCCGCGCGAGTATACCCGATGGGCCGTTTCGCCCGGAAGCGAAAAATCCGGCTGGACGTCTCTTCCCATCCGACCCCCCGGTACGCCCGCCGGCGCGGGCGCGTCAGATACAATTCGTTGCAGTCACGCTAGGCCGGCCGCGGCGGTCCCTCGCGCGGCAAGGTGACGGTAAAGGTGCTCCCCTCCCCGATCCGGCTCTCCACGCCGATCCGGCCCCCGTGGGCCTGCACGATGGCCTTCGAGATGTGGAGGCCCAGCCCGGTCCCCGGGACCCGCCGGGTCACGGCCGGGCTTCCGCGGAAAAAGCGCTCGAAGACCCGGGCCACCTCCTCCGGCGGGATGCCGGGGCCCCGGTCGCGCACATGGACCGTGACCCTCCGGGGGTCCGCCTCAATCCGGACGGTCACCGGCGCCCCCTCGGGGGAGAACTTCACGGCGTTGTCCAGGAGGTTGGAGAAGACGCTCTCCAGCATCTCGGGGTCACCGGTGAGGGGGAGCGGCCCCGG
>JAKEHP010000246.1 GCA_022614955.1 Candidatus Methylomirabilota bacterium | reverse complement strand
GGGTGACGTCGAAGTCGTCCGCCCCCACCCCCGTGCCCAGCGCGGTGATGATGTTGCGGATCTCCTCGAAGGCCAGCGTCTTGTCCAGCCGCGCCTTCTCCACGTTCAGGATCTTGCCGCGCAGGGGAAGGATGGCCTGGAAGCGCCGGTCGCGCCCCTGCTTGGCGGACCCGCCCGCGCTGTCCCCCTCCACCAGGTAGAGCTCGCAGAGCTCGGGGTTCCGCTCCTGGCACTCGGCCAGCTTGCCGGGCAGGCCCGCGCCGTCGAGAGCGCCCTTGCGGCGGGTGAGGTCGCGCGCCTTGCGGGCCGCCTCCCGCGCCCGCACCGCCTCCAGCACCTTCACCACGATCCGGCGGGCCACCGCCGGGGTCTGCTCGAAGAAGGCGCCCAGCCTCTCGTTGACCAGGCTCTCCACGATGCCCTTCACCTCGGAGTTGCCGAGCTTGCCCTTGGTCTGGCCCTCGAACTGGGGCTCCGGCACCTTGACCGAGATCACCGCGGCCAGGCCCTCCCGGGTGTCCTCGCCCTGGATGGGCTCCGCCATGTCCTTGGCCGCCCCGCTCGCGGAAGCGTAGGTGTTCAGGGTGCGGGTGAGGGCGGCCTTCAGGCCCACCAGGTGGGTGCCGCCGTCGTGGGTGTTGATGTTGTTGGCGAAGGAGTAGATGTTCTCCGCGTAGCCGTCGTTCCACTGGAGGGCGATCTCCACCTCCATCCCCTCCCGGCGGCCCTCGATGACGATGGGCTGCGGGTGCAGCACCTCCTTGTTGCGGTTCAGGTGCTCCACGAAGGAAGAGATGCCCCCCTCGTACTGAAAGCGGTGCTTCTTCTTCTCGTCCCGCTCGTCGTCGATGGTGATGAGGATGCCCTTGTTGAGGAAGGAGAGCTCGCGCAGGCGCTGGGAGAGGGTGTCGAAGCTGAAGGAGGTGGTCTCGAAGATGGTCGTGTCCGGCTTGAAGGTGACCTTGGTCCCCCGGCGGTCGGTGACGCCGGTGTTCTCCAGTGGACTGGTGGGGACCCCGCGGGCGTAGGACTGCCGGTAGACCCTGCCCGCGCGGCGGATCTCCACCTCGAGATGCTCCGAGAGGGCGTTGACCACGGAGACCCCGACCCCGTGCAGCCCCCCGGAGACCTTGTAGGAGGTCTTGTCGAACTTGCCGCCGGCGTGGAGCTTGGTGAGCACCACTTCCGCCGCGCTCATCCCGGGCACGGTGGGGTGCTCGTCCACCGGGATGCCGCGGCCGTTGTCGACCACCGTCACCGAGTTGTCGATGTGGATGGTGACCGCGATCTCCGTGCAGTAGCCGGCCAGCGCCTCGTCCACCGAGTTGTCCACCACCTCGTAGACGAGGTGGTGGAGACCGGTCTCTCCGGTGGACCCGATGTACATGGCGGGGCGGACACGGACCGCCTCCAGCCCCTCCAGGATGCGGATCGAGTCCGCCCCGTACTCGGTCGTGTCGCTCATGATCTCCCGCGCGCTCAGGCCGCGCGCACCGCGCCTTCCACCACCTGGAAGACCCGTCCCTGCGTGCCCAGGCGCTGCGCCCACTGCGGATGGGCGGTGGTCACCCAGGCCTGTCCGTGTCGGGCAACTTCCGCGCAGACCGCGGTGGCCCTTTCCTCGTCGAGCTCGGAGTCGAGGTCGTCCAGGAGCGCCACCGCGGCCTGCCCTCGCTCCTGCCGGTACAGGTCCAACATCGCCTGGGCCAGGACCAGGAGCAGGCTCCGGGCCTGGCCGGACGATGCCGCCCGCGATGCGTCCTCCCCGTCCACCTGCAGCAGCACCACGTCCCGGTGGGGGCCGGTCAGCGACCGGCCGGCGCGCCGCTCCTC
>JAKEHP010000245.1 GCA_022614955.1 Candidatus Methylomirabilota bacterium | reverse complement strand
GCTCGAACCCCAGGCTGGCGGGCCGAACCGTGCGACTCGCATACGAAAACCCCTGGCGCCTGCTGGCCGCCAGGGGCAAAAATGACACTTGGTGGAGCTGACGGGATTCGAACCCGTGGCCTCGTGACTGCCAGTCACGCGCGCTCCCAACTGCGCCACAGCCCCAGGATGTCGAAAGAGCGAGAATTATTTCTAGACCTGACCCCTCCGAAAGTCAAGCAGAAATAGGCTCCGGGGGCCTTGACCGGAGACAAGCGTGCACCCAGCCCCCCTCGTTGAGCATCCTAAGGAAGGAGCAACCCAGGCGCGAAGGGAGGTGACCCGGATGGCCAAAGCGGTTATCGTGTACAGCGCGACCGGCTGAGGGGCGTGCCACCAGGTGAAAGAGTTGCTTTCACAGAAGAAGATCCCCTTCACCGACAAGAACGTACGGGAAGACGCGGGCGCGCTGAACGAACTGCGGAAGATGGGCTACAACAGCGTGCCCGTCACCATCATTGACGGGCAGCGGATCCACGGCTTCGACAAGGCCGCCATCGAGAAGGCGTTGGCCGCCGCCTGAGGCCTGCCGGACACCTGAGCTCACGCCAGCCCGGCCTGCCGGGCCCGGGCCAGCAACCGCCGCTCCACCTCCACGAAGGGCTCGTCAACCATCCGGCCGTCCAGGGTGAAGACCCCCCTGCCCGCCGCCCTCGCCGCCTCGAATCCCTCCACAACGCGCCGGGCGTAGGTCACCTCCTCGGGGCTTGGCGTGAAGGCAGCCTGGATCGGCTCCACCTGCGCCGGGTGCAGGGCCAGCTTCCCCGCGAACCCCAGGGCAGCCGCCTGCTCTGCCTCCGTCCGCAGTCCCTCCACGTCGCCGAGCGTCTCGTAGATCGTGTCAACGGCCTCGACCCCTGCGGCCCGGGCGGCCAGCACGAGAGTGCAGCGGACGTGCAGGAGGATCCCCTCGGTAGCCCGGGCCTGGCGCACCCCGAGGTCTTTGCAGAGATCCGCGTGCCCCAGGATGAGGGCCTCCACGCGGCAGCTGGCACCCGCGATGGCGGCGGCCGCCGCCAGGCCCCGCGCCGACTCGATGAACAGAAGCAGGGGGGGGCCGGGCCCCGGCACGCCAGCTGCACGCTCCGCCGCCGCCACGGCCGCCTCGATCGCGGCGACCTCTTCGGGCGCCTCCACCTTGGGGAGGACGAGGGCGTCGGGCCGTGCCCCCACGATGGCCCGGAGGTCCTCGGCGAAGAAGGGGGTGTGCAGGCCGTTCACCCGGACGGTCCGCTCGGCCAGCCCCGGGCGTTCCTCCCGGAGGAGCGCGGCCACGTTCCGCCGCGCCTCCGCCTTCCGGTCGGGGGCGACTCCGTCCTCCAGGTCGAAGATGAAGGCATCCGGGGTGAGCGCCCGGCTCTTGGCCAGCTTCCGCTCGTCGCTCCCCGGGATGAAGAGAAGGCCGCGCCGGACCCGCATGAGCACCCCGGGGCACCGACCCCGCTACCAGCCGATGGCGTATCCCTCGCGCCGGGGGTCGGCCCCGCCGTAGTAGAAGCCGGCCTCCGCGGACACCGGGCCTTCTCCCTCAGGGTCGCCACCGGGTCCCCCGTCGCGCCTCACAGGGGTGATAGCGCCCTAAGAGAGGCCCCAGGCGATGGGCTCGATGTATAGGTCGGTCTGGACGGCGGCGACCCCCGGGATGGCCCCCGCGATCTCCTCCACCGCCCGCTTGCTCGTCTCGCTATAGACGCCGCCGGTGACCAGGACGCGCCCCTGCCGGCAGGACGCGGTGAGGACCGCGCCCCGCGTCCGGGAGTCGGAGGCCAGGGCGGCCTCCACCTTGCTGGCGAGGGAGAGGTCGGCCACCGCGGCGAGCGACTCGGGGGGCATGGTGAACTCCGGCTTGCGGGCCAGCGTGACGATGACCTCGGTCGCCGACTCTGCGGAGAGGTGGCCGGTGTTGAGGACCAGGTCGTAGAGGCGCGGGTCGCGCCAGTCCACGTCGAAAAGATACCGCATGCGCGCCGTCCGGTCCCGTTCGTCCCGCTCCACGATCCGGAGGGCGGCATCGGGGTCCAACTTCTCCCGCTCCGCCACGCGGCGGGCCCGGACCTGGACCGGCGCCACGATCCGGACCTTCAGCACGTGGGGGACATCCCGCAACAGGACCTGCCCCCCCCGTCCCACCAGGACGACCTGGCCCTCCCGGGCCAGCTCATAGACTGCCTCGCGCACGTAGATGGAGTACCGCCGCTTCTCCTCGTCAATGCGCTCCCAGAGGGTGGGGGCCTTGTCGGCCACCTCCTCCAGCTTGGCCTCCTGGATCCCGTAGGCCGCTGCGGCCTTGAGAATAATCTCCCTGTCGGCCAGGCGGAGGCCCAGGATTCCAGCCACGCGGGTGGCAATCCCGGTCCCGCCACTCCCCAGCTCCTGGGAAATGGTCAGCACTGCCATGGCCACCTCCCTTGGCGCCCCTCGGCGCCCCTAGCGCCGCCGGAAGTCCGGGTCGGCCCGCCACGCCCGCTTCAGGGTGTCCCCGCGGAGGCCGCAGCGGAGCGCCTCCAGGGCTAGGACGTCCTCGGGTGCGACGTTCCCCAGGCTGACGTTCGGCCCGAACCGGAGGATGAAGTGCCGCTGCTGGGCCGCCAGCGGCGCCTCCCAGATGAGGCAGGCGGGCTCCTTGACCCCGGCCACCAGGGCATCAATCTCGGCATCCAACGGGACCCCGTGGGCGTCCATCACCCCCACCCCCCGGCCGGCCTCCCGGGCCTCCACCAGGACCATGAACGCCCCAAGGGCCAGGTCTTGCTCCGCCTCCTCGGCCATGGCCCGCATGGAGAGCGCCTCCCCGGGGTCCTTCTTCCCCACCTCCGTAATGACCCGGAAGCCCGCCCGCACCGCCTTCCGGATCACCGCCTCCCGGGTCCGCGCGTCCATGGCGATGGTGCCGTCGGAGATCTCGATGGCGTTGAACCCCAGCGCCTCCGCGCGGGCCAGGTACCGGTCGAAGGTCCCCTGCCAGACGCACACCTCCTGGAAGGTCCCCCCGGGCATGCAGTAACAGCCGGCCGCCGTGATCAGGCGCACCTTCCGCTTCAGGAGGGGGGCGTCAAAGAAGGCGGAGGTGCCGAAGGTGAGCTTGACCACGTCAATGGTGTCCGCCGCTGCCATCAAGTCGGCCGTCTGGTGGAGGCCGAGCCCCTTGTCGAGAACCATGGTCCAGCCGATGGCCCGCGGCTTCGCCACCCGCTCCTTCACCGGGAGCGTGAAGACCCCGTCCCAGGCCTTCCGGACCGCCGTCCCCTCTCGGCTCCCGCTCTTGCTGCGCGTCCGCCGCATCAGGCGAGTCCCTCCAGGCAGTTTTGGGGGCCACAGAGGGTCGCCCTGGCGCTCCGGATCTGGGCCCGATCCACCAAGGCGCGCATCACGTCCAGGCGGCGGCGCGCCAGCTCCGGCGTGTCCAGGGCGGGCACGGGCAGGCACTCGTAGAGGAGGACGGTCTGCCCATGCTTCTCGGTCGCGCTGTCGAAGAGGAGCTTGGCCAGCGCCTCCCGCGGCTGGATGGCCGTCACGACGGGCCTTGTCCGTCCCGACTCCACCTTGGGGTGCACGATGCGAAGCGGAGGGCTCTCCAGGATATTCCGCGCGGTCTGGACCGGCGACAGGTCCAGGGCGATCTTGGTGGCCCACACGTCGGCCACCGGGGGGAGCCGCACCCCCAGCCGGGCCACCGCCCCCGGGAAGTCGTGGGTGAGGTTGCCCACCCGGACGTTGTCGAAGAGGGAGCCCTTGAAGAACTGGTAGCCGCCGTCGCCGAGGCGGAGGTGGGTCATCTCGGTGCTGAAGACGGTGAACCCGCGCGTGAGGCCCGCCAGGAGGAGGCAGCTCTTCCCCGCCCCCGCCTGCCCCGGGATCAGCCAGAGCTCCCCGGTAGCCTCGTCCAGCATGGCGCTGGCGTGGAACGTGTAGGTCCGGTGGTGCTTCTCTAAGGCGTAGATAATGTACCGGTAGAGGAACCCCAGGTTGCCAAAGAGGGTGTAGCGCCGGTCCAGGACGCTCGCCTCGAGGGCCGTGAAGTCGCCCACGGTCACCACCCGGTCCTCGCCCAGGAGGAGCCGGGGCGGCGCCTCCTTCTGGTCCAGGATGAGGATCTCCGCGTCCAGGTCGGGGCCGTAGGGGATCTCCTCGATGGCGTGGTAGTCGGTCAGGAGGGACTGCTGCACCTGGGCGGTGAAGTACTCCGGCTTGCGGATCAGCTCGCCGTTGTTGCTCACCAGGCCGAGCCGCGCGCCCAGAACCTGTACCCCCCGCCTGTGCATGGCGGCTGGCTCCTGGCGAGGGCCCCCCGCGGGAGGGTCCACCTGCCTCGGACCTCAGGCCACGTCCACCTTGATGAGGTTCGTCGTCCCCGCCGGCCCGGTGGGGGGCCCCGCCGTGATGACGAACCGGTCCCCCGGTTGCACCAGGCCGGACGCCAGCGCCGCCTCTTTCGCCTGGGCCATCATGGCGTCCACGTTCCCCTGCTTGTCGGTGACCATGGGGGTGACCCCCCACACCAGCGCGAGCTGCCGGGCCACAGCCTCCGTCGCGCTGGCGGCCAGGATGGGCTGGCGCGGGCGCAGGCCGGCGATCATCCGGGGCGTCCTGCCGGTCCGGGTGGGGCAGACGATGGCCTTGGCCTTGATCTCCTGGGCCACCAGGCACGCCGCCTCGCAGATGGCGAAGTGGACCGTCCGGGCCTGGCGCGAGGTGCGCCGGTGTTTCGTCCAGGCCTCCTCCTCCAGGGCCCGTTCGGCGGCCTCGGCGATCCGCGCCATCACGGCCAGCGCCTCCACCGGATAACGCCCGGTGGCGCTCTCCTCCGACAGCATGACGGCGTCGGTCCCGTCCAGGACCGCGTTGGCCACGTCGGAGGCCTCCGCCCGGGTGGGGCGCGGGCTCGCCACCATGGACGAGAGCATCTGGGTGGCGGTGATGGCCGGCTTCCCCAGGGCATTCGCCATGGCGATGAGCCGCTTCTGGGCCAGCGGGACCTCCTCCAGCGGGATCTCCGCCCCCAGGTCCCCTCGGGCGATCATGATGCCGTCCGCGATTTCCAGAATCCCCTCGATGTTCTCCAGGGCATCCTGCTTCTCGATCTTGGCGACCACCGGGACTTCCGCGCCCGCCTCCGCCAGGAGGGCCTTGGCCTGGAGGATATCCTCGGCCGTCCGGACGAAGGAGACGCCCAAGTAGTCCACCCCCTGCTGGACGGCGAAGGCGAGGTCGCCCCGGTCCTTCTCGGTCAGGGCCTTCACCTTCCGACCTCCCCCCGGGAGGGTCACCCCCTTGTGGGGGAAGAGCGTCCCCCCCACCACGACCCGGCAGCGGACCTCCTCCCGCCCCTTCTCGGTCACCTCCAGGCGGAGCCGTCCGTCCGAGAGGAGAATGGTCTCCCCGACCTCCACCTGCTCCACAAGCTCCGGGTGCTCCACGGAGATGACCTCCGGCGTCCCCACCACCTTCCGCGTCGTGATGGTCAGCACATCCCCGGGCCGCAGGTAGATGGACTCGAGGGTAAGCTCCCCGATCCGCATCTTCGGCCCGGCCAGATCCTCGAGGATCGCCGTCAGCCTCCCCTCCTCCTGGGAGAGGCGCCGGACCAGCTCGATGAGGCGGCGGTGGTCCGCGTGGGTCCCGTGGGCGAAGTTGAGGCGGGCCACGTCCATGCCCTTACGGATCAGGCCCCGGATGACCCCCTCGGTGCGGCTGGAGGGCCCCAGGGTACAGACGATCTTGGTCCGACGCATGCGTGCTCTCCT
>JAKEHP010000244.1 GCA_022614955.1 Candidatus Methylomirabilota bacterium | reverse complement strand
TCAGGTCCACGCACCGGGCGAGGAGGCGTTCTAGGGGCAGGGACAGACGAGGCCACCGCTCGCCGACCTTCGCCATCTGCCCCGGTTCAAAATCGGTCCAGTGATAGAGGGTGACCCCCTCGCCCTCCCCCACGTACGCCAGGAATTCCTCGAAGATGCGGGCCTCTTCCGGGGCCCCGCGGCCGAGGAACCTGTCGTACCGGCGCCGCTCCTCATCCCAGACCCCAATAAGATAGACGTGCGACGGCTCCGTTGGATGCACCTCGTCCGAGGTCTCGAAGTCGAAGTACAGATGCCGCGCGCCCCGCGGGATCTTCAGCCTGGCGTTGGGCTTGAGGATCGGAAGGTCCGACCGGTAGGCCTGGGCCACGTAGTAGGCTTGGGGCCCAGATGGCTCCCCCAGGATCTCGCAGACCCGGTCCAGCCCCAAGGACCAGAGCTGATCGACTCGCTGAATCCCCGCCGCCCGCAGTGTCCCCCGCTCCCGGGCTCCTACCCCGGCCAGGAGCACCAGATCCCTGCGGCTCTCGACCAGCTTTTGTCCGTACACCCGCCATGGAGAATCGGTGACCCCGGGCGGCCGCCCGGGCTCGGGGATCACCGCCCCGTCCCGCAGGGCCCTCCACATCGTGAGGATCTCGTCCAGCTCCGTGCCCCCAGGGGCGACCGAGACGATCTCGGTCGCCTCCTTGAGGGCCACGGTCAATTCGCCCGGCGTGTATCCTTGGAGCTTTCCGAGCATCCGATTGTAGAAGGCGGCCTGCAGCACGTGGTGGTCCTGCACGGTGCGGGCCCGCTTGATCTCCACCACCCGGTAGTGGTACGGACCCAGATCGGACGGGTGGGTGTCGTTCCGGACGAGGAGATCCCCCTTACCGTACGTTTCGCCCCCGAGATCCCAAATCTGTGGCTGGTAAATCGCCGGGACACCTTCCCGCATCGCCCGCAGGGTGCTCCAGAGCGCCTCCAACCCAGACTCCGGCACCACTCGGAGCGCGTGGGGAAAGTGTTCCCGGACCCAGGCCTGCTCGTACTCGACACCCCGCTGCCGGCGCAGGTCGTCATACCGACTCGTCTCATCCACGGCCGCGGAGCGCGGGGCATGATATTCGCACCAGATCCAGAAGGGATCGTGCAGCACCCGATAGACCAGGGATGGCCGAAACAGCGCACGCGG
>JAKEHP010000243.1 GCA_022614955.1 Candidatus Methylomirabilota bacterium | reverse complement strand
TGCCCCTTCAGGTCGCGCTGCCGCGCCTACGCCCGCTGGCAGCGGCGCGGCCGCTCCGCGCCCGGGAGGCAGCCGTGAAGATCTACACCCGCACCGGAGACAAGGGGGAGACCGGCCTCTTCGACGGGACCCGCGTGAGCAAGGCGGACCCGCGGGTGGAGGCCTACGGGGCCGTGGACGAGACAAACGCGCTCCTGGGGGTGGCCGCCGCCAGCACCACCGACGCCGAGCTCCGCGGGATCCTCCACGATCTGCAGCGGGACCTCTTCGCTGTTGGGGCGCAGCTCGCCGACCCCAAGTGGGGCGTGAAGCCTCGGAAGGAAAAAACCCGTCTCACCGAGGGGCGGGTGGCCGAGCTGGAGGCCCTGATTGATCGGGCCGAGGCGGAGCTGCCGCCGCTGAAGCGCTTCATCCTCCCGGGCGGGAGTCAGGTGGGGGCGGTCCTGCACCTGGCCCGGACGGTCTGCCGCCGGGCGGAGCGGCGGATGGTGGGCCTCACGGCTGCGGTGGCCGTCGCCCCCCTGCTTCTCACCTACATCAACCGCCTCTCCGACCTCCTCTTCGTCCTGGCCCGCCTCGCCAGCCGGCGGGACGGATGTGAGGAGATCCCCTGGTGAGCGGGCCGCGCGCCATGATCTTCGACTTCAACGGCGTCATTCTGGACGACGAACCGGTCCACTGCGCGACGATGCAGGAGGTCCTCGCCGAGGAGGGCTATGCGCTCACGGAGGATGACTACCGGCGCGACTATCTGGCCCTGGACGACCGGGGGGCCTTTGCCGCCGTCCTCCGGAAGATGGACCGGGCGGTCACGGAGCCGGTGCTCGCCGACCTCATCCGGCGCAAGGGGATCCGCTACCACGCCCGGATGCGGCAGGAGTACCGCCTCTTCCCCGGCGTGGCCGACTTCCTGCGGGTGGCCGCCGGCCGGGTCCGCCTGGCCATCGCCTCCGGGGCGCACAGGGACGAGATCGAGGCCGCGCTGGCCCGGGCGGACCTGACGTCGTGCTTCACCGCCATCGTGAGCGCCGATGATATCGGCCGGATGAAGCCGGACCCCGAGATCTACCGGACGGCGCTGGACCGCGTCAACGGGACGGCCCCCCGGCCCATCCCCCCCATCACGCCGTCCCAGTGCCTGGCCATTGAGGACTCGATGGCCGGGGTCCAGGCTGCCCAGGCGGCCGGAATGCCCTGCGTAGCCGTGACCAACTCCTACCCCGCCAAGGCACTCGCCTTTGCCGAGGTGGTGGTGCCGAGCCTGGCCGGGCAGACGCCCGAGGGACTCTGGCGGGGGGCGACCGACGGCGCGGGGGGGGTGGGGCGGCGGAGGGAGGGACGGTGAGCCGGCAGACGGAAAGCCGCGCACGCTTCGCCGCCCTCATCCGGCGGCCCGAAGAGGAGATTGACCTGGCGGAGGCGGCCCTCCTCATCGCGGGGGAGGAGTACCCCGACCTGGACGTGGCCGCCTACCTGGCTCTCCTGGCGCAAATGGGTGCGGAGACCCGGTGCCGGTCGGGGGGCTCTCGCCCGCCCGCGGCGGCCCTGGAGGCCCTGAACCACTATCTCTTCGACGAGCTGGGCTTCGCCGGGAACACGGAGGATTACCACGACCCCCGCAATTCCTACCTGAACGAGGTCTTGGACCGGCGGACCGGCATCCCGATCTCCCTCTCCACGGTCTACATGACCGTGGCGCGCCACGGCGGGCTGCCGATCTTGGGGGTGGGGTTTCCGGGCCACTTCCTGGTAAAGTTCGCGGGGGAGGGCGAGGAAATTGTCCTGGACCCCTTCAACCGGGGCGCGATTCTCACCGAGGGCGACTGCCAGAAGCTGCTGGACCGGGCGACAGGGGGGCGGGCTCGGTTCTCGCGGGAGCTGCTGGGCGCTGCCGGGACCAAGGCCATCCTGGCCCGCATGCTCGGGAACCTGAAGGGCACCTACGCGGCGACCCGGCAGTACGCCAAGGCCCTGGCCTGCGTCGAGCGAATCTTGCTCCTGACCCCCGACGCCGGGCGAGAGATTCTGGATCGGGGGCTCGTCCTCGCCCAGATGCAGCGGACTGAGGAGGCAATCCTGGAGCTGACCCGCTACCTGAAGCAGAGCCCG
>JAKEHP010000242.1 GCA_022614955.1 Candidatus Methylomirabilota bacterium | reverse complement strand
GGAGAGCGAGGTCATCCGGATCCCTGCGAGGCCGCAGGGGACGATGGCGGAGAAGGCGTCAAGGTCCGTCGAGACATTCAGGGCGGCGCCGTGCCAGGTGACCCAGCGGCTCACGTGGATCCCGATGGAGGCGAGCTTCGCCTCCCCCACCCACACCCCCGTGAGGCCGGGGCGGGCCGCCGCCACGACCCCGAAGGCAGCCACGGCCTCAATCAAGACCCGTTCCAGGGCCCGGAGGAAGACGTGCAGGTCGCGCCCGAGGCGGCTGAGGTCGAGGATGGGGTAGAGCATGAGTTGGCCGGGGCCGTGGTAGGTGACGTCGCCGCCCCGCTCCACCTCGGCGAGGCCGATCCCCCTCGCAGCCAGGTCCTCCCGCATCAGCAGGAGGTGCTCCGAGCGGGCGCCCCGCCCGAGCGTAATGACCGGCGGATGCTCGCAGGTCAGGAGCACGTCGGGAACCTCGCCCCGCTGCCGGGCCGTCCCCAGGGCCCGCATCAGCGCGAGGGCTTCGGTGTAGGGGATGCGGCCCAGATGGGCCGTCAGGCAGTCCATGGTGACCGGCCTCGGGCTCGACGGATCAAATGTGAATTGCGCGGCCCAGGGCGGCCAGTGCCGCCTCCCCCACCGCCTCCGACAGGGTCGGGTGGGAGTGGATGGTGGCCGCGATCTCCTCGGGCGTGGCCTCCAGCGCCATCGCCAGCCCCGCCTCGGCGATGAGCTCCGTGGCACCCGCCCCCACGATGTGGACCCCCACGATCTCTCCCGTCTCGGCGTCCGCCAGGAGCTTCACCAGGCCCTCGGTCTCCCCCATGGCCTGGGCCTTCCCACTCGCGGTGAAGGGAAACTTCCCCACCTTGACCTTCCGCCCCGCCGCCTGCGCCTTCGCCTCGGTGAGGCCGATGCTGGCCACCTGCGGGTGGCAGTAGGTGCAGGAGGGAACCTTCTCCCGATCCATGCGGGCCGGCAGCCCGGCCATCCGCTCCACCGCTACGATCCCTTCGTGCATGGCCGCGTGGGCCAGGAGGGGCTGGCCGGTTACATCCCCGATCGCGTAGATGCCCTCCGCCGTGGTCTGCATCGCGTCGTCCACGGTGATGAAGCCCCCGTCCACCTCCACCCCCAGGGGATCCAGTCCCTCCACCTTGCTGTTGGGACTGCGGCCGATGGCCACCAGGATGGCGTCGGCCCGGAGCTGCTCCCGCTTCCCCTCCCGGACAACCCCCACCTGGACACCGTCGGCCCCGACAGCCACCTCGTCCACCGCCGTCTTCGTCTGGATGGCAATCCCCCGCTTCTCGAAGACCCGGTGCAGGACGGCGGAGACATCGGCGTCCTCCAGGGGGAGGATGGTGGGGAGCATCTCCACCAGCGTCACGGCCGTCCCGTAGGCCGCATAGATGTCGGCGAACTCTACCCCCACCGCCCCCGCCCCAATAATGACAAGAGAGGCGGGGGCTTCCTCCAGGATGAGGGCCTCGGTGCTGGTCAGGACCCGCTTGCCGTCCACGTCCACGCCCGGGATCAGCTTGGGCCGGCTCCCGGTGGCCAGGATGACGCGGGC
>JAKEHP010000241.1 GCA_022614955.1 Candidatus Methylomirabilota bacterium | reverse complement strand
GCCTCCTCCCTCGGGCCTCGTGATGCTCGTCATTTGGCCCAGCGCCCTAGTGCAAGCCTGAGCAAGAGAGGCCATTCGTTCGAGTCACACTACGTGCTGGCCTTGGATGTCTCGCCGAGCTGGTACCGGGTGAACCGGCGCACGACCACGTTTTCCCCCACCACCCCAGCGACACCCTTGATCAGATCCCGCACCGTGCGGGTCGAGTCCTTGATGAAGGATTGCTCCTCGAGACAGACCTCCTGGTAGAACTTCTCCAGCCAGCCGTCCACCATCTTCTCCACTACCGCGGGCGGCTTCCCGCTCGCCTCCGCCTGCGCCCAGAGGACTCTCTTCTCCCGCTCCAGGACTGCGGGCGGGACGTCCTCCCGCCGGATGTAGAGAGGAACCATGGCGGCCACGTGCATAGCCAGGTCGCGACCGAGCCCGGTGAACTCCCCGGTGCGCGCCACGAAGTCGGTCTCGCAGTTCAGTTCGAGCAGCACGCCGATCTTCCCACCGGCATGGATGTAGGAGACCACCTGCCCCTCCGAGGCGACTCGACCGCTTCGCTTGGCCGCCGCCGCGATCCCCTTCTCCCGCAGCAGGTCCACCGCCCGCTCGAAGTCCCCCTGCGCCTGGCCCAGGGCCCACTTGCAGTCCAGAATGCCGGCGCCCGTCTTCTCCCGCAGTTCCTTCACCGCCGCTGCGCTGATCTCCATCCGCCGTCCCCGCCCGCCGGGCCCTTAGGCCCCAGGCGCCGCCTCGGTCGCCGCCTCCGCCCGCTCGCCGGCCTCCGGTTCCGCCACGGCCGTCACCGGCATCTCCGCCGTCAGGGCACCCTCGCTCACGACGCCCCGGCCTTCGATGACCGCATCCGCCATCCGGGCGGTGAGCAGACGGATGGCCCGGATGGCATCGTCGTTGCCCGGGATGGGGTAGGTGATCTCGTCCGGGTCACAGTTGGTGTCCACCACGGCCACCACCGGGACGCCCAGGCGGTTCGCCTCTCGCACCGCGATCCGCTCCTTCTTCGTGTCTATAACGAAGACGGCCCCGGGGAGCCGGTCCATCTCCTTGATCCCGGCGAGCGCGTGGGTGAGCTTCTCCCGCTCCCGCATGAGGCGCAGTCCTTCCTTCTTGGTCAGGCGCTCCAGCGTGCCCTTCTGCTCCAAGTCCTCCAAGTACTGGAGGCGCTGCACGCTCTTGCGGATGGTGGCGAAGTTCGTCAGGGTCCCACCCAGCCACCGCTGGTTCACCCAGAACATGCCACAGCGGTGCGCCTCCTGCTCGATCGTCTCCGCCGCCTGCTTCTTGGTCCCCACGAAGAGGACCGTCCTGCCCCCCCCAGCCAGCTCCCGGAGGAACTCATAGGCCTCCGTGAACTGCTTGAGCGTCTTCTGCAGGTCAATGATGTAGATGCCGTTCCGCTCCCCGAAGAGATACTTCTTCATCTTCGGGTTCCACCGCTTGGTCTGGTGGCCGAAGTGGACCCCGGCCTCCAGGAGCTCCTTCATGCTGACGGCCGCCACAGGAAAACCTCCGCGCTCGGGTTGTGCCGCCGCCCCCTTCCCTCCCGCCGCCCGCCCCGGGGGCACCCGCTGCGGATCCGGGGGCGTGTGAAATTAACGTGCTGCCCTTACATACCACACCGGTCGGGATCGGGCAAGACCCGCCGGGTTCCGCTCAGCTCCGATAGGCGGCGTTGATGCGCACGTACGCCTCGGTGAAATCCGTCGTCCAGATGCGGCACTCGGCTTCTCCCAGTCCGAGATCCACGGTGACGCTGAAGGAACGCTGCCGCATCCGCTCGTTCGCCGCCCGCTCCGCCTCCGCCCCGAGCCCCACCCCACCCCGGACGATCGAGACGTCTCCCACGGCGATGGCCACCCGGGCGGGATCCACCGGGACGCCCGCACTTCCGAGCGCCGCCATGATCCGCCCCCAGTTGCTGTCCTGACCGAAGAAGGCCGTCTTCACCAGGGGGGAGTTGCCGATCCGGAGGCAGACCCGGCGCGCCTCCGCGGGGCTCCGGGCGCCCCGCACCAGGACCTCCACCACCTTGGTGGCCCCCTCGCCGTCCGCGACGATCATGCGAGCCAGCTCCCCGCACACCTCCCGGAGGGCCCGCTCGAAGGCCGCCAGGGCTGGGCTGGCGGGGGCCGCAGCCGGAATCTCCGCCCGCCCGTTGGCGAAGGCCAGGACCATGTCGTTGGTGCTGGTGTCCCCGTCCACCGTGATGCAGTTGAAGGTCCCCGCCACCGCCTCCTGCAGGGCGCGCCGGAGTAGGGGGACCGGGACGCTCAGGTCGGTGGCCACGAAGGCCAGCATGGTCGCCATCTCGGGAGCGATCATGCCGGAGCCTTTCGCCATCCCGCCCACGCGGAAGGTCCCCTCCGGCATCCGGACTTCCCAGGCCGCCTCCTTCACCCGGGTGTCTGTGGTCATGATGGCGGCCGCCGCCTCCCCCCCGCCCTCCGGGCTGAGGCGGGCCGCGGCATCGCGAATTCCGGCCTCCACCTTCCCCATGGGGAGCCGCGCCCCGATGACTCCAGTGGAGGCCACATAGACCTCCTCCGCCGGAACACCCAGGACGGCGGCCGCCAGCTCTCCCATCCGCTCCGCATCCGCCAGGCCGCCCTCCCCGGTGCAGGCGTTCGCGTTACCGCTGTTGGCCACCAAGGCGGCGAAACGGCCTGCCGTGAGGCGCCGGCGGCAGACCAGGATGGGAGCCGCAGCCACCTGGTTGGTGGTGCAGGTGACGGCCACGCTGGCGGGGCGCTCGGAGGCCACCAGCGCCAGGTCGAGCGCCTGCCGCTTGATGCCGCAGTGCACCCCCGCCGCCCGGACCCCGCGGGCCGCTGTGATTCCCCCCGGGATAGGAGCGATCTCTCCGTCGCCCATCGCTCCCATTACGGCCACAGCGCGGCAGACCTCAGGCCCGCCGTCTCCTCGAAGCCCAGCATGAGGTTCATGCACTGGATGGCCTGGCCCGAGGCTCCCTTCATCAGGTTGTCAATGGCGGTCAGGAGGATGGCGCGTCCGGTCCGTGCATCCACCTGCGCGGCGATGTCGCAGTAGTTCGACCCCCAGACCGCCTTCGTCTCCGGCAGCCGGCCCTCCGGCAGGACCCGGATGAAGGGCTCCCCTTTGTAGGCGTCCCGGTAGAGGGTGAGCAGGTCGGCCGTGCCCGCGGGGCGCGTCAGGCGCACGGTGCAGGTGCTCAGGATCCCCCGGGTCATGGGGGCCAGGTGGGGGATGAACGTGACCCGGACTTCGCGGCCGGCCACCCGGCTCAACTCCTGCTCCATCTCGGGGGTGTGCCGATGCCCTGCCACCGCGTACGCCTTGAAATTCTCGTTCACCTCCCCAAAGACGTACCCGACCTCCACCTTTCTCCCGGCGCCCGAAACCCCGGAGGCGGCGTTGATGACAATCTGCTCGGGGTCGACGAGCCCCTCCCTGAGGAGAGGGAGAAGCCCGAGGAGGGCTCCCGTGGGATAGCAACCGGGGACAGCTGCCAGGCGGGCCGTCTTCAGGGCATCCCGGTGGACTTCCGGCAGTCCGTAGACCGCCTCTCCGCACAGGGCCGGGGCCACGTGCTTCGTCCGGTACCAGGACTCGTACACGCGGGGATCCCGGAAGCGAAAGTCGGCTGAGAGATCCACGATCCGGCAGCCAGCCTCGATGATCGGAACCGCCGCCGCCATCGCTGTCTGGTGGGGAAGAGCCAGGAAGACGAGCTCGGCGGCCGCTGCAACGGCTGCCGGATCCAGGCGCTGCAGCACCTGAGGCGCATGCCCCGCCAGGCTGGGGAAGAGGGTCTCGATCGGCTGCCCCGCCGACTGCTCCGAGGTGACCGCCGTCACCGCCACGCCGGGATGGGCGACCAACAGGCGGACCAGCTCCGCCCCGGTGTAGCCGCTCGCCCCCACGATGGCCACGCGTCGCTGCATCGCTCCGTGCTCCCGCCGCAGCCGCCCGCCCGTCTCCCGAAAAAAAAAGAAGGTCACCCGGGGTGACCCTCCATAGCGTGCGGCCGCCGGCCAGGGCCTAGTGCTGGCCCAACTAACTTCGCCT
>JAKEHP010000240.1 GCA_022614955.1 Candidatus Methylomirabilota bacterium | reverse complement strand
GTACAGGTCAATGGCCTGCTCCATCGTGGGACGGTCGGACGGCAGGTGGGCCAACGCCGTGCGGGCCTGCTCGAAGTACTCCACGGCCTCCCGGTAGGCAGACTGGCCAAAGGCCCTGGCCCCGGCCTGCCGGTAGTACGCCAGCGCCTTGTCCCACCGCTCACCGTGCAAGGCGTGGTAGGCAAGCCGGTCGAGCTGGTCGGCCCCCCGGTCCTCGGAGAGCATCTCCAGGACGTCGACGAGGCGCCCATGCAGCGTCCGCCGCCGCTCCTGCATGAGGCTGCCGTACGCCACCTCGTGGGTCAGAACGTGCTTGAAGGTATACGCGGGTACGGGCACAAGGCGTGTGGCAGAGAGGAACTCGGCCGCTTGCAGGTAGCCGAGGCGCCGCTGCAGCACATCCTGGGGCAGCTCCGCAATCGCCGCCAACAGCGACACAGGCACCTCGGGACCAATCACCGCGGCCGTGTAGAGCAGGTGTTTGGCCTCCGGAGGGAGGCGGTCGATGCGGGCGGCCAGCACGGCCTGGATCGTCTCGGGAATAGGGGTGTCGGAGACCAGGCCCTCGCGCTCGCGCACCGCGTGGGCCAACTCTTCCAGAAACAACGGGTTCCCCGCCGCCCTGGTCAGGATCCGCGGCACCAGGGCCGCGTCGTACCGGGCGGGCGGGAGCACCGCGCCTACCACCGCGGCGCTCTCCGCGCGGGTAAGCGGGGGGAGGGTCAGCTGCGTGGCATACGATTTGTCGAGCCACCGCGGGCGATACCCGGGGCGGGCGGTCGTGAGGAGCAGCAGGGGCACCCCGGCCAGCTGGTCCACCAGAGAGGCCAGGTACGCTTCGGAGGTGGGATCGATCCAGTGCAGATTGTCCACCACCAGGAGCAGCGGCTGCTGCTGACTCGTGCGCAGATGCACCTGTTGCAGCACGGCAAAGGTGCGCTCTTTGAGGACGGCCGGCTCCAGATGGGCCAGGGGTTCCGTAGTGGCGGAACCACCCAGAAGCGGCAGGAGATAGGGTACACTATCTTCCGGTACCAGGCCGACCTCCTGGAGGAGG
>JAKEHP010000239.1 GCA_022614955.1 Candidatus Methylomirabilota bacterium | reverse complement strand
TGCCATGACCGCCTCCGTCTCGTGAGGGATTTCGTGATCCAGCTCCGGACCCTCGGCTCCCTTCAGCTCCGCGATGCCAAGGGCCGGGACCTCTGCCGTGAGCTTCAGCCCAAGCGGCTGGCCCTTCTGGCCTACCTGTCGCAAGCCCCGCGCCGTTTTCACCGCCGGGACTCACTCCTGGCCCTCTTCTGGCCGGAGCAGGACGCCACGGGCGCCCGAAACTCCCTCCGGCAGGCTCTCTTTTCGCTCCGCCGGACGCTCGGCGAGGGGGTCCTGGCCGGGCGGGGCTACGAGGAGGTCGCGGTCACGGACCTCCTGGGATCCGACGTGGTCGCCTTCGAGGCGGCCCTGGAGGCTGGCCGGCCGGAGCGCGCCCTGGGCCTCTACCGGGGGCACTTCCTGGAGGGGTTCCACGCCCAGCACGTGGCCCGCGAGTTCGAGGACTGGCTGGAGCTCGAGCGGGTCCGGCTCCGGAGCCGGGCCGTCCAGGCCGCGCTCTCCCTGGTGGCCCGGGAGGAGGGCCGCGGCAACCTGGCGGCCGGGACGCGCTGGGCCCGGAAGGCCGCGCGGCTGGACCCCGACAACGAGACCATCCTCCGGAAGCTGGTCGACTTGCTCGACCGGGCGGGTGACAGGGCCGGGGCGGTCCGGGTCTTCGAGGCCTTCGCGCGCCGGACCCGGACCGACTACGACCTGGAGCCGGACGAACAGACCCAGGCCCTGATCCGGGACGTCCGGGCGCGCGCCGAGCCCCCTCGGCATCCCAGGGCCCCCGAGCCCGCGCTCCAGGAGCCGCCGAGCCGCTTCATCGGCCGCCAAAGGGAGCTCGAGTCCCTGGAGCAGATCCTCCTGGACCCGGACGCCCGGCTCCTCACCCTGACCGGCCTCGGGGGCTCCGGGAAGACCCGCCTCGCCCTGCGTCTCGCGCGCCGGGTGGGCGCACGGTTCCGGGACGGGGTCGCGCTGGTCGGGCTTGGCGACGTCCAGGAGTCCGACTACGTGCTCTACGCGATCGCCCGCCGGCTGGGGCTTCAGGAGGACCGTCAGCGGGGGCCCCGGGACGCCCTCCGCGACCACCTCGCCGGCCGGGAGCTTCTCCTCGTCCTGGACGGGTTCGAACGTGTCCGGGGGTCGGGGCCCGATCTTCTCGGGCTCCTCCAGGCCGCCCCCGGACTCAAGCTCCTCGTGACCAGCACGGCCCCCCTCAAGGTGAGCGGCGAGCGGGAGTTTCCCGTCCCCTCCATGACGCTCCCCCAGCCGAGCGCCGGGAGCGTCCCCTTCCCGCTGAACTCGGAGGCGGTCGCTCTGTTCGCCGATCGGGCCCGCGCGGTCCGCCCCGGCTTCCGGCTGACGGCC
>JAKEHP010000029.1 GCA_022614955.1 Candidatus Methylomirabilota bacterium | reverse complement strand
TCAGGCGGGACGGGCGCCGGGGGGTCGCGCCTTCGCCGCCGAGGCGAGCTTCTCCAGGGCGGTCCGTCCCTCAGGCGTGATGGCGGTGAAGAGGGCTCCGTGGCGGTAGGGGTCCCCGGGCTGGGGGGTGGGAGCGGTGATCTCGTTCCACCGGACGCGGGCGGCGCAGGCGACGACGGCAGAGCGGGCCGGGAGGTGAATCTCCAGGCGCAGGCCGGCGCCGGGCGGGAGCAACTGGGGGAGCTGGAGGAGCAGGCCCCCTGCGGAGCAATTCAGGCAGAAGCCCTTGCGCCAGGAGCGGGGGCGGCGGGCGCGGCCCGGGATGGTCTGGTAGCGGATCTGCAGGACGCAGGCCCGCCGCTCTGCCCCACGCCGCTCTCCCGGGGGCTCAGCCATCGGCTTCCCCTCGGCCAGGGTCTACGGGCCCTCCGGAACCTGACCCGGCCTTCGCAGGGCCGGGGCATCCGGGGCGGGAGGAGGGAATGCGCCTCAGTCCGGCTGGACGGTGACCCGGGCGTGGCGGGAGTAGGTCATGCGTTCGGGATGGCTGTACAGGTTGAACCCGTCCCCCCGGGCGTAGCCGATGAGGGTGATCCCCAGGCGCTTGGCCCCCTCGACGGAGAGGGAGGTGGGGGAGGTGCGCGAGACGATGAAGGGGATCCCCATGTGGGCGCCCTTCCGGAGCATCTCGGAGGAGATCCGCCCGGTGCTCAGGAGGATCCGGCCTGTGGTCTCGATTTCGCGGAGCATCGCCTCGCCGCGGATCTTGTCCAGGGCGTTGTGCCGGCCCACGTCCTCGGCCACGATGAGGAGCTTCTCGTCGTCAGCCAGGGCGGCGGCGTGGATTCCCCGCGTCTGCTGGTACAGGGTGGCCGCCTCGTACAGGAGGCGCATCAGGGGGAAGACCTTGTCGGGGTCCAGCATCCGCTCCAGGAGGACCGGGGCGTGGTCCAGGAGGGCGTTGGAGAAGGTGACGCCGCCGCTGCAGCCGGAGGTGTAAATTTGCCGCTTCGGCGGGGTGAAGGGGCCCCGCAGCCGGACCTCGGCCAGGCCCTCCTCCGGGTTAACCTCCAGGTGCGTGATGTCCTCCAGGCCCCGGATGATCCCCTCGAAGGAAAGGAACCCCAGCACCAGGCAATCCAGCTTGACCGGGGTGGTCATGATCGTGGCCAGCTCGCGGCCGTTCACCACAATGGTGACGGGGTGCTCCCGGACCACCCCGCTCTCCTCGGGCGTGAACTCCTTGCTCCTGTACCGGTAGATAATGGGCATGGGGCCCTCAGGCGTTCCACCCTGCGGCCGGGCCGGCGTCGGGTGCCCCAATTATATGCGCCTGCTCACCCCGCCGCAAGGCACCGGCCGATTGACAGGCCTGGCGGGTGTTGCTAGGCTTCCGCCGCGTCCGCAGCGCGGCAGATCACTTCGGGGGCGGGGGATGACCGGACCGCCATCGGCCGTCTCGGAGGGCGAGGGCTTGGATCCGCGTGAGGTGACACCGCCCCCCGTCATCCTCCGGTTCAGCGCCACGGAGCGGGGATTCCACTGGAGCATCGCCCTCCCGACCCTCGTCCTCCTCCTGAGTGGCCTCTTCCTCCGTTTCGGTTCGCTCCAGACCATGATGGTGGGCTACGACCGCCAGGTGGGCCTGCGCCTCCACCTGGTGGCTGGTGTGGCCCTTCTCTTCGGCCCTCTCCTGGTGGCGCTGCTGGGCAACCGGCGGGCCCTGGCGGAAGCCGCCCGGACCCTTCTGAGGATGGAGAGGGAGGACCGGCGCTTCCTCCGGGACCTGCCCCGCTGGCTCCGAAACGATCCGGGCGCGGGAGGAGAGGTCGGCCGGTTCAACGGCGGGCAGAAGCTGAATACTCTGGTGAGCGGCCTCACCCTCCTGGTCGCGGCCGCGACAGGTTTCATCCTCTGGGTCTCCCCGCCTCTCCCGGATCCTGCGACCGGCGCCCTCCCGGTCCTGACTGCCTGGCTCGCTACCCTCCACGAGGCCACGACCTACATCCTGCTCCCGGTCGTGGCCGGGCACCTCTTCATGGCCCTGGTCCACCCGAGGACCCGGGAGTCCCTTCGGGGCATCCTCTTCGGGATCGTGGATGCGGACTGGGCTCGCCGGCACCATCCGCGATGGTACCGGGAGGTGGCTCCGGAGGGGGCGGGGGAAAGAAAACCCCCGGGAGAAAGTACCACTCCCCCGGGGGACCACGCGAGCTCCAGACGGCCGGAGCCGCCTCCAGGTTGTTCCGGGACGGTTACCCCTCGAAGCTCTCCAGCAGCCGCCAGGCGGGGCGCAGGACAACAAGCCGCTGAACGTGGAGCCGGCCGGCCTCCTCCACGACCTCCGCCTTGACGACGTCTCCGGCCTGGAGCGCCTCCAGGGGAAGCCCCTCTCCATTCTCCCCCAGGATCCGCGTCCCCTCGCTGCAGCAGACGCGGCAGAACTGCACCTCGGTCTCCTTGAGACGCAGCTCCCGCTCCTTGGGGTCCACGACTGTCACCATGCCGTGCACCGTACGGAGGCCCATCATCCCTCACCCCTTTCTCTGCCCCCGGAAGGACCCGGAGTAACCGCCGGACCTGGCTCAGGCTCCCCCGGCCGAGTGGGAGCCATGCTGAATCCACGCTCGGCCGCGATCAGTTCCAGGTGGGGACTCCCCAGGTCCTCCAGCCAGGGAATCAATCCGAAGAAATCCTTGTTGTCAATCAGCTTCAGGGCCCGCCGGCAGGCGTGACACGCCTCCAGCTTGCACCGCTTATCCGCCTCGTCGTACACCAGGGTCAGCCGGTGGTGGTCCCGGTTCCCGCAGAACGGGCACTCCCCCCGGCGGAACCGCCACCGGCAGCCACACAGCCCGCAGTGCAGGTACCGGTGGGCTGTGGTCTCCTGGCCCCGGTGCTCCGAGGTGGCGGGCGCCGAGCCGCACACCGGGCAGAACCCCCGGGACCACTCGGCTTCCTCTGCCAGAGGCTCCAGCCGGGCCGCCACGGCCTCCAGGCTCGGCCGGAGGCTCGCCTGCAGCCAGAAGGGGAGGAGCGCTTCCTGCAGCCCGTAGGTGGCGCTGGCCCGCGCCACCTCCTCCCCCCCCACCAGCCAGTCTTGGACCAGCTCCACGAGGGAGCGTTCGCCGCTTTTGAGGGACCCTGCCAGGGCTCCCGCCGGAGCGCCCGCCCTGGCCTGCATGAGGGGCGCCAGGCGCCAGAAGAGCGCCTCCGTGGCCGCCCAGTCCACCGGGAGGGCTACCGGCGGTGCCAGGGGGAGGCCCTGCCGTAGCCGCTCCAGCGCCTCCGGCGCCGCCAGGTCCCCGACATTAACCTCGGCGATCGTCTGGTGCTGCGCCTCGAGCACCTGCCCGTGGAAGGTCAGCAGGTCAACCAGAGGGGGCCGCCGCCGCTTCAGCAACTCCAGGGCCCGGGCGACCTCCTCCCAGGGGTGCTCCCTCAGCATGCCCGGGCCCGCCGCTCCCTCACGCCGTCAGGCCCAGGGCCTGCCCTGCGGCAAAGATTAGGAACTTCGTCAGAAAGCCCCCTAACAGGATCAGGATCGCGGCCGCCGTCAGGGTTGCCCCCGCCGTTTGCCGGTATCCCCGGGGGAATCCATCGCGGAACTCCAGGATCAGGGGGACCGCCAACCCGAGGATCACCGCGCCGCCCCAGAACGGGAGGGCGTAGGGGCCGCTGAGCAGGAGCTGGAGCGCCCGGACGGTCTTGGGGGTCCCCCCCGAAACGTTCCAGAGGTACGCGGCGAGGACCATCGCCTGGAGGATCAGGCACCAGGTGTAGGTCCGCCGGAGCTTGGCGAGCGTCCGGGCCGGCCCTCCCTGCTGGAGCTTCAGGATCAGGGCAAGGATCGCCCCCGCCCCG
>JAKEHP010000238.1 GCA_022614955.1 Candidatus Methylomirabilota bacterium | reverse complement strand
CTCCGTGGGGGTCACGAAGTAGACCAGCGTCTCCTGGAGGCCCCCGACGAGGAGGTAGCCCAGTGCCGCAGCGATAACCAGGCCGCCCACCAGGAGCTTTCCGTGCCGCGGCTTCACTCCCGGCCCCCTCCCTCTATCCGGGCGAGGGCCCGGCGGGCCGCGGCCAGACGGCGGCGGGTCCGTACGTGGTAGGCGAGCAGGGCGAGGGCAGCCAGCAGGTAGGCAGCGCTGATGTAGCCCCAGGCCTCCACCCTCACGCCTCCAGCCGGTGGCGCAGGAGCTCCGCCTCGAGCCGGCCCATCTCCACCCGCTGTGCTAGGAGGAAGGCGTACAGGAGGGCGAAGGCGCCGAGGTTCAGCAGCAGGGGGAAGAGGAGGGCAGGGTCAATGGCCCCGCGCGCGAGCGAGGAGGGCTGGTGCAGCGTCCGCCACCACTCGACCGACTTGTGGACGATGGGGATGTCCAGAAATCCCAGGATCCCCACGACGGCCGCGTACCGCGCCCCCCGGGCCCGATCCTCCACCGCCGCCCGCAGCATCAGGTAGGCGAGGTAGATGAGGAGCAGGATGGCAGTGGTGGTCAGCCGGGCGTCCCAGGTCCACCAGGCCCCCCAGGTCGGCTTCCCCCAGATCGCGCCGGCAGCGATGGTCAGGGCCGTGAAGAGGACACCGATCTCCGCGGAGGCGTGGGCCAGGATATCCCAGCGCTCGCGGCGGGTGAAGAGGTAGGCTACGCTCCCGACGAAGACGACGAAGAAGGCCAGGTAGGCAACCAGGACCGTCGGGACGTGCAGGTACATGATCCGCTGCACCTCCCCCTGCACGACGTCGGCCGGGGCCCGGACCAGCCCCGCGTACAGGCCGGCGAGGAGCGCCGCGGAAGCGCCCACGCCCAGGGGGATCATGAGGCGGGAGCCGCCCGATGCCATCCCTAGTCCTCCACGACCCACTCGAAGGCGAAGAGGGAGACGGTTACGAAGACCAAGTCGAAGAGCCCGAGGAGGGTGAGCCACGGGAAGGCCTCGGTCCGCCCCGCCCCCCGGAGGAACGCCTCGGTCCCCTTGACCGCCGCCAGCAGGACCGGAACCACGAAGGGGAGCAGGAGAAGCGGGAACATGACCTCCCGGGCCCTGAGGTGCATGGTCATGGCGGCGAACAGGGTTCCGACGGCGGCGAAGCCCACGGTCCCCAGGGCCGCGGTGAGGACAAGCCCGGGGAGCGCCCCCCAGATGGGCATGTTGTAGAAGAAGGCGAAGCAGGGAAAGACGGCCACCTCCAGGGCCAGCATAAAGACGACGTTCCCCAGCAGCTTCCCCAGGTAGAGCACCCCCCGGTCGCCCGGGTACAAGAGAAGCCCCTCCAGGCACTCGTTCTCCCGCTCCACCTGGAAGGCCCGCATGAGCCCTAGCACGCCCGTGAGGATGAAGGCCACCCACAGCACCCCGGCGGCGGCCTGCGTGAGCCGCGCCGGGTCCGGCCCCAGGGCGAACCCGAAGATGAGAAGAACCAGGGCGGCGAAGAAAAGGAGCCCGTTGAGGGTCTCCTTGCTCCTCCCCTCCGTGAGGAGATCCTTGCGGGCGAGCGCCCAGACCTGCCCCGCGCTCACCCCGCCCCCTCCCCGGTGGCGGCGACGTAGGCCGCCCGGAGGACCTCGAGTCCTTCCGCCCGCGCAGGGGCCTCGTGGATCAGGCGTCCGTTGACAAGGACGGCGGCCCGCCGGCACGCGGCGTAGCCTCGCGCCAAATCGTGCGTCGCCACGACGACCGTCCCCCCCCGGGCGAGGACCTCGGCCACGTACCCCTCCAGGAGCGCCACGGCCGCCTGGTCCAGATTGGTGAAGGGCTCGTCCAGCAGGAGGATGGCCGGCTCCGCCAGCATCACCATGGCGACGGCTAACCGGCGCTTCATCCCGCTCGATAGGACCCGCACCCGCTCCCCCGCGGCCTCCGCGAGCCCGACCCGCTCCAGGAGGGCCTCCAGCGGCGGGGCCCCCCGCCGTCGCATTGCTGCAGCAAACTGCAAGTTCTCCCGAGCCGTCAGATCCTCGTAGAGGTACGTCCCGTGGGCCAGCAGGGCCAGGCTCTCCCGGATGCCATCCCGTTCCGTCCGGAGATCGAACCCGGCCACCCGCCCGCTCCCCCGGGTGGGGGTGACGAGAGTAGCGAGCATCTTGAGCAGGGTGGTCTTGCCCGCCCCGTTGGGGCCGAAGAGGGCTAACGACTCCCCCGGGCCAAGGGCGAGGTCCACCCCCCGGACGGCCCAGGTTGTCCCGTAGGCCTTCCCGATCCCATCGAGTTCGATCCCGCGACTCCGCGGCGCGGAGCGGGCTCCATCCCGACCCATTTTCAGCCCTTCCCGCGCCCCCCGCCGCCGGGCGCACCCGCGACCCATCCGGGGCTGGGCGCACAACCCCACCTGCTATTGGGGTAGGAGGACCTCCGTGATGCCGCTCCGGGAGCCGCCGGGGGTCGTCCCCCCGGCCACCGCGTACAGGTCGGGATCCAGGACCGCCGCCCCGAGGCCGTGGCGGGCCGTCGGCATCGGCGGGCCGGGCGCCCAGCTATCCGTAGCGGGGTCGTAGGCCTCCACCGTAGCGAAGGTCCCGGCGGGCGCCTCACCGCCCATGACCACGATCCGGCCCTGCCAGAGGGCGGCCGCGATGCCGCTCCGGGGGGTGGGGAGATCCGCCCGGCGCTCCCAGCGGTCCGCCGCGGGATCGTAGGCTTCCACCACCGGCAGGTTGCGGGCGTAGCTCCCCCCGATGCGACCGCCGATGGCGTAGAGCCGGCCCGCGGCCGCCACCGCCGCCAGGTGGTCCCGCCCCGTCGGCAGAGGGGCCCGCGCTTCCCAGCGGTCCGCCTGCGGATCGTAGACCTCGAGGGCCCGACTGCCGCCATCGGGCGCGATTCCCCCCACAGCGTAGATCCTCCCGTTCAGGACCGCCGCCGCCAGGGCACCGTGGGGGGTGGTCATGGACGCCCGCCGCGTCCAGCGGTCACTCCTCGGGTCGTAGGCGAAGACATCGGCGACGGGCGTCCAGCCGTTCCGGTAGCCCCCGAGGACGTAGAGAACCCCGTCCAGGCTCGCGGCGGCCGGGTGGTGGACCGGAGCTGGCAAGGCCGCCCGCTCGCGCCACGCATCGGCCCCCGGGTCGTACTCCTCCAGCACAGCCCCCCCCGAGCCGAAGCCCCCGACCACGTACATACGCCCGCCGACTGCCGCGGCCGCCACCTCGGAGCGGGATACCCGCATCGGGGCCCGCCGCTCCCACCGCCCGGCAAGGGGGGCGGCCAGCAGGGCCGCCGGCAGGACGAAGAGGAGACTCCCGGCCACGAGCATCCGCAAGAGCCGCCGACCCATCTCAGCCCCTCCCCCGGGCCTGGAGCACGGCCAGGGCTGTCTCCCGGTCGCTCCAGGGTACGCGCCTCTGCGCCAGAATTTGATACGGCTCGTGCCCCTTCCCGGCGATGAGGACCGCGTCCCCCGGCTGGGCCCGAGCGCAGGCAGCCGCGATGGCCTCTGCCCGGTCCAGGATGACGGCGTGGTAGTTCCCGCTGGGGTCCACCCGCCGGGCACCCTCCTCGATCTGCCGGGCGATGTCGGCCGGATCCTCGCTGGCGGG
>JAKEHP010000237.1 GCA_022614955.1 Candidatus Methylomirabilota bacterium | reverse complement strand
CGGATCCGCTCCACAGCCACCACGCCGGTCACCTTCCGGATCGCCTGCATCGCAGCTTGGAGCTGCTTCAGGTCCGTCACCTCAAGAACGAAAGTGTTGACCCCCTTCCGCTCCTCCGTCACTCGAATCTCCGCCCGGGCGATATTCACGTTAGCGGAGGAGATGGCGGAGGAGATAGCCGCTAGGAGCCCCGGCCGGTCCTCCCCGATGGTGACCAGGATCTTCGCCTGGTGCGGGGTCTTCTGTTGCTCGGCCCACTCCACGCGGACCCGCCGGGCCGGGTCGTAGGTGAGCCCGTCCACGTTGGGGCAGTCAGCGGTGTGAATGGTGACCCCCCGCCCCCGGGTGATGAAGCCCGCGATCTCATCCCCCGGCAGCGGGGTGCAGCACTTCCCGAACCGGACCAGGATGTCGTCCACCCCCTCGATCCGGATTCCCTCCTCGGTGACCTTGGGGACCGGCCGGCGCTCTCGGTGCTCCCGCTCCTTCGCGGCCTCGGCCTCCACCAGGGCCTGCTCCTCCTCGGGCAGCAGCTTTCCCACCGCTTGCCGGGGGGAGATCTTCCCGTAGCCTACCGAGGCCAGGAATTCCTCCGCGGTCCCCAGCCCGTAGCGCTCCACGACCGGGGCCAGCGCCTCGGGAGTCAGGAGCTGGGCCGGGCTCTTCCTGAGCTTCCGGATCTCCCGCTCCAGGAACTCCCGTCCCAGCGCCACGCTCCGGGTCCGCTCCGCGTTCTTCAGCCAGGCCCTGATCCGGCCCCGGGCCCGGGGGGTGTGGACGATCTTCAGCCAGTCCTTGCTCGGGTGCTGCTGGGGGGAGGTGGCGATCTCCACAATGTCCCCGTTCTGCAGCTCGTAGCGGAGCGGGACGATCCGGCCGTTCACCTTCGCCCCGACGCAGCGGAGCCCGATATCGGTATGAATGCTAAAGGCGAAGTCCACGGGGGTGGCCCCCCGGGGGAAGGCCTTCACGTCCCCCTTGGGGGTGAAGACGTACACCTCGTCCGGGAAGAGGTCCACCCGGACCGTGTCCATGAACTCCCGGGGGTCCTTCAGGTCCCGCTCCCAGTCCAGGAGCTGCCGGAGCCAGACGAAGCTCTTGTCGGCGGGATCCAGGTGGGCCTTCCCCTCCTTGTAGGCCCAGTGGGCCGCGATCCCCTCCTCCGCCGTGGTGTGCATGTCGTGGGTCCGGATCTGGATTTCCACCGGCTCCCCCTGAGGGCCGATCACGGTCGTGTGGAGGGACTGGTAGCCGTTCGATTTGGGGACGGCGATGAAGTCCTTGAAGCGCCCCGGGATCGGCTTCCAGAGGGTGTGGATGATCCCGAGGGCGCCGTAGCAGTCCTTCACGCTTCCCGTCATGGCCCGCACGGCGGTGAGGTCGTAGATCTCGTCGAACTCCCTTCCCTGGTCCCGCATTTTCTTGTAGATGCTGTAGAAGTGCTTGGGGCGGCCGGTGATCTCGGCCCGGACCTCCACCTCGGCCAGGCGCCCCCGGAGAATGGCGATGACCTCGTTGATCTGCCCCTCCCGCTCCGCCCGCTTCTTCACCACCCGCCCCTGCAGGTCCCGGTAGGCCTCCGGGTCGAGGTAGCGCAGGGCGAGATCCTCCAGCTCCCACTTGATCCGCGCGATCCCCAGGCGGTTGGCCAGGGGGGCGTAGATATCCAGGGTCTCCCGGGCGATGACCTGCTGCTTCGCCTCAGGGAGGGGATCGAGCGTTCGCATGTTGTGCAGCCGGTCGGCGAACTTGATCATGATGACCCGGATGTCCTTGGACATGGCCAGGAGCATCTTGCGGAACGACTCGGCCTGTCGGTCCTCGCGGGTGGCAAAGGGGAGCTTGCTGATCTTGGTCACCCCATCCACCAGGGCACCCACCTCCTCGCCGAACAGGTCCCGGATCTCCTCAATGGTGGCGCGGGTGTCCTCCACCGCGTCGTGCAGGAGCCCGGCGGCGATGCTGTTGACATCCAGGCGAAGGTCGGCCAGGATCTCCGCGACCGCCAAGGGGTGGGAGAGGTAGGGCTCGCCCGAGTGACGCTCCTGCCCCCGGTGCGCCTTGGCCGCGAAGACGTAGGCCCGCTGGATGGGCGTGAGGTCGGCGTCCGGAGCGTAGGCCTGGACCTTGTCCAGGATGTTCTCCAAGCGGACCATGGCCGGCGAGGGGATGGGGGGGGCGGGGCGGGGCTCAGCCTCAGGCACGGCCTGAAGTTACCACAAGTTTCTTCGGAAATCCATCGCGTGCAGCCCCCCCTCTGGCTCCTTCCCGGACGCCAGACCGCTGGCCGGGAACCAGCGGGACCGGGTGAGGCCGAGGCGAGCGGGCTTCCCGCCTGCCGCCATCTAGGTTTGCAACATTCATCCATACATCCGTCGGTGCTTGGAACGGTTGCGGCACGGGGGTTGCAAAGCCGAAACGCGGAGGCAAACAGGGATGCACGAGCTAACGCAGCGAAACCGTTCCTCGCGCGCCATCCCCGGTGGCACGGGGGGCGTCACGACAGTCGAACTGGTGGTCGCGCTGGTCATTGGGGCTATCCTGGTGGCGGTCGCCCTCCCGTTGTTCACTACCACTGTCCAATTGTCCCGGCTTGACGGGGCGGCCCGGCAGATCGCGGGCGATCTGCGCAGAGCCCAGTCCCTGGCCGTGACCCGGGGCGGCTGGTTCCGCCTGTACTCGGGGACCGATTCCTGCACGACCCAATCCGGCCAGTCCCGGTACCGCATCCAGCAGAGCATCAACGGCGGGGGTACCTGGACCGCGTTCACCGAGTGCTACCTGCTGTCCTCCGAGTTTCCAGGAGCCACCCTCACAAGCATCACCAGCGCTGGGGGAGTGCAGTTCAATTCGCGGGGGGCCTGTCAGAACTGCGCCGGTGCCGACGTCCTCGTCACAGTTTCGACTCCCTCCGGGGCGCGCACCCTCCAGGTGAGGCCCACGGGGAGCGTGTGGATCCCATAATGAAAATGAAAACGAACCAGCAGCTCAGGAGGATGGGGCAGGTCTTCGCCGACCGCGGAGGCCGCATGGCGCACACGGATCAGGGCTTTTCCGCCTTGGAGACCCTCATCGCCCTCGCCATCGCCGCCGTCGCCATGCTCGCCGTCGCCAGCTTGTTCCCGAGCGCCTACACCAACGTGAGCAGGAGCGGCAGACAAACGGCGGCGGTGAATCTGGCCCAGCAACGGATCGAGTGGGTCAGGAACCAGCCCTACGCGGGCCTGCCCGCCACGACCGAAACTAACGTCGCATTCGATACGACCAATTATCCCAACTGGACCCGGACGACGGCGATCACCGTCAACCCGGACTTGGATGGCGCGGGACCCGATCCCCCCGTCGTCGGGGTAACACAGGTGACGGTGACGGTGACCCCGCCCACCGGGGTCGGGGCGCCCGTTACGGTAAGGTCCCTGGTCGCTGAGTGAGGCGACAGGACGGTTTGGGAGGGACATCAGCCATGCGCCTGCAACACAGGCAGAAAGGTTTTACCCTCGTAGAAGTCGTGGTGTTCTCCGCGATCTTCACCATCGTCCTGGCCGGCGTCTACCAGATGTACTGGACGAGCCACACCACGTTCACGAGGGGGAAGACCAAGGTTGACGTCCATCAGCACGCGCGGGTCGCCCTGGAGAGGATGACGATGGAGATCCGGATGGCGGGGTTCGATCCCATGCCCGCCGTCATCCCTCTTCAGGGCACCTGCTGCGGGCTTCCGACCACGGCCATCCAGGCCGCCAGTGCGAACGCCGTCCAGTTCATCGGCGACGTGGAAAGCACCGGCACCGCTCAACGCGTGCAATACCGGCTTGTAGGGGGCCAGGTCCTCCGGGACCGCGAGACCTGGGCCGGAGGAGCCTGGACTGGCCTCATCACGCAGGCGCTGGCGGATAACCTGCCAAACCCCCTGGTCGGGGAGAAGGGGTTGCAATTCACCTACCGCGACGCAAGTTCCAACCCGACGGCGGTCCTGGCCAACATCCGGCTCATCACCATCGAGGTGATCGTCCAGGACATGTCAACCGGGAAGACGACGGAGAGCATTCGCCTCAGAAGCGATATCCGGCCGAGGAACCTGTGACCCTAATCGGACCGCTGTCGCGGAAAGAGGCTCAGACCAAAGGAGGTCCCATGGCTAGCCGTTCCGTCCATCGCGCGCACGGTCCCAACGACGCGCGCGGGATCATCCTCGTCGTCGTCCTCCTCGTCGTAAGCCTCCTCAGCCTCCT
>JAKEHP010000236.1 GCA_022614955.1 Candidatus Methylomirabilota bacterium | reverse complement strand
ATCCCCGCCAGCACGGCTGCTTTGCCCGCGTGCTGGGGAGCCATGTCCGGGAACACGGCCACCTCGGCTGGGAGCAGGCGATCCACAAGATGACCGGGCTGTCAGCCGTGACCCTCGGGCTCCCCGACCGCGGGGTCCTCCGGCCCGGTGCCGCGGCGGACGTGGTCGTCTTCGACCCGATGACGGTGGCGGACCAGGCGAGCTACCAGGATCCCCATCGCTACCCGGTGGGGATCTCCTGGGTCTGGGTCAACGGGACGCCCGTCCTTGGGAGCGGTACGTTCCACCCGCATCCCGCCGGCCAGGTGCTGTCCCCACGCCCTTGACCCATCTCATCCCGGCGCCTCGGCGGCTCTCCGCAGGCGCGCTCCCGCGAGAGGCAAGACCCCCCTGACCCGACCTCCCATCTCCACGGAGTATTCTTGAGTATTTTGGAGTTTCATGCTAGATCGTGAAGCATGTCGCAGCGACTCCTCACCGTTCAGGAGGCGGCGCGCCATCTCCGGCTGAACCCCCGATCGGTCTACCTCTTGGCCCAGCGGGGGGGCATCCCCGCGACCCGGGTGACGGGGAAGTGGCTCTTCCCCGAACACCTGCTCGACGAGTGGCTGGAGTCGAGCGCTCGCCATCGCGGGGGAGGCTCGGGATCGACGAGTCCACCCGTGACGCCCTCGGGCAGCGTGTTCGTGGCGGGCAGCGATGACCCCGCACTCGAGCTCCTCCCGGAGGCTCTCCAGGGTCGGCAGGGGGGGCCACTCCTCTTCATGTGCACCGTCGGCAGCGCGGGCGGCCTCAAGATGCTCGGCGAGGGCCGCGCCGACCTGGCGTGGGCGCATCTCGTTGATCCGGCCTCGGGCGAGTACAACCTGCCGCACGTGGGCCAGTACCTCGGGAGCCGCCCGGCGGTCCTGGTGAATTTGTTCCACCGCGAGCTGGGGCTCGTCGTCTGGACCGGGAATCCGCGGAAGCTCGCCGGGGTGGAAGACCTCGCGCGACGTGGACTCCGATTCGTCAACCGACAGCCGGGGT
>JAKEHP010000028.1 GCA_022614955.1 Candidatus Methylomirabilota bacterium | reverse complement strand
TGGGCCGAGGCCAACGGGGAGCCCGCCTACCGGGGCCGGCAGGTCTTCAAGTGGCTCTACCAGAAGCGGGCAAGCCATCCGGGGGCCTGGTCCGACCTGCCCAAGGGGTTCCGGGGACTTCTCGCCGACCGGGCGCGCATCGGCCGCCCCGCCGTCGTCCGGGAGGAGGTGTCCCGCGACGGCACCCGGAAGCTTCTCTTCGGCCTCGGGGATGGAGAGCGGATCGAGAGCGTCCTCATCCCGGACGAGGATCGCCTGACCGCCTGCATCTCCTCCCAGGCCGGCTGCGCTCTGGAGTGCGCCTTCTGCCTCACGGGCCTGATGGGTCTCACGCGCAACCTGGGCCCGGGGGAGATCGTGGGGCAGGTGCTCGCGCTGCAGGACGCGGTCGCCCCGGGGCGGCGAGTCAGTCACATCGTCCTGATGGGGATGGGGGAGCCCCTGGCCAACTTCGGGAACGTGGAGCGGGCCCTGCGGATCCTGGCGGACCCAGACGGCCCCGGATTCTCCCTGCGCCGCATCACCCTCTCCACGGTGGGGCTCGTCCCCGGTATCCAGCGCCTCGCTGCCTCCGGTCTCCAGGTGAATCTGGCGATCTCCCTCTCGGGCACGACCGACGCCCAGCGCGATCGCCTAATGCCGGTGAACCGGCGCTATCCGCTCAAGGAGCTTCTGGCGGCTTGTCGGGAGTATCCGCTCCCTCCGCGGCGGCGGATCACCTTCGAGTACGTCCTGATGGATGGAGTCAACGATGCCCCCGAAGACGCGCGCCGCCTCATCGGGCTCCTGCGGGGCATCCCCTCCAAGGTGAACCTGCTCCCCCTCAACGAGTCCCCGCTCCTGCCCTTCCGGGCCTCATCCCGCCGCCGGGTGGAGGCGTTCCAGAAGATCCTGCACGCGGGGGGGCTCACTGCCACGATCCGGGAGAGCCGCGGGCACGACATCTCCGCGGCCTGCGGGATGCTCCACAACGCCTCCGAACAGGGACTCCCCCTGGCCGCGAATCCTCCGGCAGCGGAGAAAGCGCTTGACACCCCGCGGGTGTCTGCCTAAGATGCCCGTGCGGGGTGGAGCAGTCCGGTAGCTCGTTGGGCTCATAACCCAAAGGTCGCCAGTTCAAATCTGGCCCCCGCAACCACGAAGACCCACGGGTCCGCCGCGAGTCGGCGGCGGACCCGTTCGTTTTTCTCCGCAACCTTGACAGCAGGTAGCGACCTGTCGAAAAATACGGTCCGTACCTCAAGGAAGGCTGAGGAGGGAGGAGCGATGCTGAGAGCCCGTGTGGTCCGGCGCGGCGTGCTCGGGACCGCCCTGCTGCTGGCTATCGGCACTCACGCTGTCGCCCAGATGCCCACCTTCGAGACGCGGAAGGTCACCGACACCGCGTACATCTTCCGGTACATGGGCCACCAGTCCCTGTTCGTGGTGACCCCTGAAGGGGTGATCGCCACGGATCCGATCGGCTACCTGCGGCCGCAGGCGGTGACGGCCTACATCAGTGAGATCCGCAAGGTCACGTCGGCCCCCATCAAGTACGTCGTCTACAGCCACCACCACTACGACCACATCTCCGGGGGCAGGCCCTTCAAGGACATGGGGGCGACCTTCATCGCGCACCGTAACGCCAGAACCCGGCTGGAAGCCCTGCGGCACCCCGACGTGGTCCTGCCGGATGTGGTCGTGGACGACCGCTCCGTCCTCGAACTCGGCGGCGTCCGGGTGGAACTCCACTACGTGGGGCGCAATCACTCGGATAACAGCCTCGTGGTGCTCCTGCCGAAGGAGCGGCTCCTGTTCGCGGTGGACTTCATTCCCATCGGGACGGTCAATTTCCGGAACATGCTGGACAGTTACCTGCCGGACTGGTTCGACTCCCTGGACCGGGTCCTGGCCCTGGAGTGGGACCGGCTGATCCCGGGCCACCCCTACGCGGGCGGCCGCCTTGGCACCAAGGAGGACGTCCGCGCGCTCAAACAGTTCATGGCCGATCTCTCGGACGCTGTCAGGCTGGCCGCCGACCAGGGGAAGTGCTGGGACCAGGCGATGAAGGAGATCCGGCTCCCCAAGTACGAGAAGTGGGGTGCCTATGACCAAGATCTCCCAGGGAACATCGAGCGCTTCTGCGCGTACTGGGGGCGCGGCTTTTAGGCGCGGGAGACGGTCACCGAATGCGGCGGGCCTGACCCGGTCAGGCCCGCAGCCTTTTGGGGTGTGATGGGCGCGATCCTCCTGGCGGCCCTCCGTCACCCCTTCGCTGGGCGGGATTCGGCGAAGAAGCTGGTGGCGGGGAGCCTGCTCAACCTGATCCCGGGGCTGAACCTCCTGCCCCTGGGCTATGCCCTCCGCCTGATGCGGGATGTCCTGGCGGGGGAGGAGACAGAGCTTCCCCCCTGGGAGGGCTGGGGAAGCCTCTTTCTGGATGGCGTGCGGGTGCTGGTGGTCGGCTTCGCCTTCGCCCTGGCGCCGATCCTCCTCCACTGGCTGGGGGCGGGGGAGCTGCTCACCGTCCTCGCGTTCGGCGTGGCGGCCGCGCTGGAGCCGATGGCTTTGGTGCGCCTGGCCTCCTTCGGCCGCCTCGGCGCCGCCTTCGAGATCGGGAAAATCTGGCAGGACATGCGCCTTCTCTTCTCGGGGTACTTCCCCGCAGTCCTCGCCTGGCTCGCCGCGCTCTTCGCCTACGGCCTGCTCCTGGTGGGGAGCCGCTGGCCGCTCGCCTGGATCCTGCACGGCTTCATCGGCTTTTACCTCTACCTCCTCTTCGCCGCCCTCTTCGGCCGGGTCGGCTCCCGGACCCGGATGCTGCGCTTCACTTACCGCTGAGGGACGTGCCGCGAGTGCCCGGCGCCCTTGACAAAGCTGGAGCCGGGCGCAACAATCACTCGTCTCGCGCGGGGCCGCGGCCCCGCCCCCGACCTGGCGGTGTAGCTCAGCTGGTCAGAGCACGCGGCTCATATCCGCGGAGTCGTTGGTTCGAGTCCAACCACCGCCACCATGCCCCCCAGCGGGATCGCGGCTCCCCTGGTGGCTCCTGCCATCCGCCGCATCTCCCGACAGTGGGCTCCGCCCCCGGGAACGGGGTGTCCCTGTTCGGGGTCCTGACCGTCTCCCCGCGCGCCCGTGGGCCAGGCAAGCGACCGGGGGGCGCGATCGTGCGTCGTTTCCCGATGTGAAAGTCGGTGCCTCAGGGAGGAGAAAACCCCGTGGCTGACGAAAGGTCTGCTCGGATCGCGGATCCCCGGGAGCTGATCGCGGAGCTCCGCGCCCTACTGGGCCCGCGGCTGGCGACCTCCGTCGCCGTCCGGGAGCAACATGGGACGAGACCCCAGGGGTGTCAAGGCAGTCCGTGTCGGCGGGAGAGTCATGACCTCCCCACCCATTCAGAGCCAGTTGTGATTGAAGCACCCATCAGAGGAATGTCAACATGTCGGCCAGCGTGACCGCCTGCCCCCGGCGCGCGGATTCGACGACCGCGAGCAGCAGGGCGAGGCTTCGGATGTTATCGCCCACGTGCGTCTCGGGAAGGCGGCCTGTCCGGATTGCGTCGACGAACTTCGCGAGTCCGTGGCCCAGTTCGCCCTCCGGGACGGGCTCCTGCGGGATCACTTCCGGCTCTCCCTGGCCGAGGACCCTGACCTGTAGACCGCCATCAAGATGCAACGTCCCCCTTTCCCCGATGACCGTGATGAGCCCCTCCTGGGGCGTCTCGAGCCCGTGGGAAACCATCGTCCCTCCGTAGTTCACAACCAAGCCACTCTCCATTGTGACGATCGCGGCGGCGGCGTTCCCCTCGAACCAGCTCCAGGTCGGCTGGAAGCTCACGCCCACCGCCTCCCGCGGCTCCTCGCCAGTCAGGTAGCGCATCAGGTCGAAGTGATGGATGGCGTAATCGAGCAGGAACGGGTCGGGCATCTGCTCGCGCCATGCGTCCACGGTCTTGCGGCGGATCTGCTGCCGGCACTCGAACATGATGTGGCCCGGCCGGCCGATCCGGCCGTTCCCGATGGCTTTCCGCAGCGTGAGAGTGTGGGGCCGCCAGCGAAAGTTCTGGCTCACCATGACGACGCGGTCCGGGTGATCCCGGGCCGCCTGGAATATCGCCCGGCCCTCGTCCATTGTCATTGCCATGGGCTTCTCGACGATGACGTGGAGGCCCGCCTGGATCGCCTTCAGGGTCGCCTCGCAGTGGAACGTCTGCGGAAGGGTGATGATCACCGCACCCGGCTTGCCCCCGGCCAGGGCTTCCTCGAAGCTGCCATAGCCCGGGACGCCCGCCAGCCCGAGATCCCGCCGGAGCTCCTCAAGGCGAGCCGGCGTCCGCGAGACCACACCGGCGAGCTCGCAGTCGTTCCGCGCCTTTACCGCCTCCAGCCACTTGCGCCCGAAGAACCCCGCCCCCCAGGCGACGATGCGCAGTGGAACCATCTTGGTCCTCTCCCGAACCGGCGCGATCCCAGGACGCAGCGTTGTGGTACGGCGCTCAACCCTTAATCGCCCCGGCTCCCCACCCACGGACCAGATACCGTTGGACCGCCACGAAGAAGACCAGCGCCGGGATCGTGATCATCATCCCAGCAGCCATGATCAGGCCCCAATCAATCAGCGCCGAGTGAAAGAGATCCTGGACGCCGACGGGCAGCGTCTTCAGCTCGTCGGAGGAGATGAGGATTCGGGTGAAGATGTAGTCGTTCCACGCGAGTATGAAGGTAAAAATGGAGATGGCGATGATCCCGGGGAGAGCGAGTGGGAGCACCACATAGACCACCGCCCGGAACCTGTCCGCCCCGTCCACCATGGCTGCTTCCTCCAGCTCGATGGGAATCGTCTCGAAGAATGCTCGCATGAGCCACAGGGTGAAGGGCAGGCAGAACGAGGTAAAGGCCAGGACCAGAGCGAGGTGGGTATTCTCGATGCCCACCCGCTTCACCAGGATGAAGAACGGGATGACCACCATGATGGGCGCGAACATGTAGGTGCCCAGGATCAACCCCGCGATCTGCTCCCTGCCCGGATAGCGATAGCGGGTGAGGCTGTACGCCCCCGCGGCGCCGACCACCATGGTCAGCAGGACCGTCAGCCCCGACACCGCCAGGCTGTTGCCGAAGTAGACCAGGAAGTTTGTCGAAGTGAACAACCGCCAGAAGTTTTCCAGCGTCGGCGTCTTCGGAATGATGGACGGGGGGTGGGCGAACACGTCCACGGGCAGTTTCATCGAGGTGGACGCCATCCAGAAAAAGGGGAATGCCGCCTGAAAGACCAGCACCGCGGCCCCGACGTAGAGCAGCCCGCGCGCCGTCACCTTCCGCGCTCGCCAGCGAGTCATCCGATGTCCGCCTCGTCCCGGAAGAGCCGGAAGTAAATCACCGTCCACACCATGAGAATGCCGAACATGATCACGGCCAGGGCGGCGCCCAGGCCCGCCTGGTAGTAGGTCAGGGTCCGCATGTAGGCGTACACGGGCAGCGTTCGGATGAAGCGGCCGGCCCCCGCCCCTTCCCCCATCAGCCACACCGTGTCGAATTTCGTAAACATCCAGATGCTCCGGAGCAGGATGACCACGAACAGGATGCCCCGGATGTGCGGGAGGGTGATGTGGGTGAATCGCCGGACGGCCGAGGCTCCATCCACCTTCGCCGCCTCGTACAGTTCCTCGGGGATCGTCTGGAGGCGCGCCAGGATCGCCAGGAGGACGAAGGGAAAGAACTGCCAGACGCTGAGGATGATCAGGGAGAGCATGATGTGATCGGCGCCCAGCCAACTGATCGGCTCCCGGATGATGCCCATGGCGATCAGGGCGTAGTTCAGGACCCCGTAGGTGTCGTTGAGGAGCCACTTCCAGAGGATGACCGCGACGATGGTGGGAATCATGTAGGGGAACAGGACGATGCCCCGAGCCAGGTTCCGGCCCGGAAAGGACTCGTTGAGGATGAGCGCTGCGGCCACTCCCAGCAGGATCTGCAGGATGACGGTCCAGACCGAATACACCACGCCGTACCACAGGCTGGTCCAGAACTCCGCGTCTCCCCACAGATAGACATAGTTCTCGAGGCCGACAAATCGTTGCTCGGGGAAGAAGGAGTGCTTCTCGAGCAGGCTGAGCCAGAGGGAGTAACCGACCGGGTAAATGGTCAGGGCCAGGATCAGGAAGAGACCGGGCGCAATGGTCAGGAGACCCGTCACGTGACGCGGGAGCCGCGCTCCCCGCCCGAGTGGGCGCCGCAGCCGAGCGGACAGGTGCCGGACTAGGGAGGGACCGGCCAGCGTGCCGGGCGGCGTCGTGCCGTCGCCGGAACCCGGGCTGCCCTGCCCCCGTCGCCACCATGCTCTAGCAGGCATCGGTCGTCCCGTCCTCGGTCGCACCCGGACTGCGCGCCCGGCCCGCCGAGCGAAGGCAGGTCGGCGGCAGCTCGTGGCTCGCTGGTCGTGGCGGGAAACGGAGACCCTACCAGCGCTTGTGCCCCAGCTTAGTGATCAGCTCCTCGGCGCGCGCCTGGGCCTTGGCCGCCGCCTCCTGCGACGGCATCCCCCGCACAGCATCGGTCACCATGTCCGGGATGATCCCCGAACCAAGGATCTCGAGTCCGAAGGGAAGCCGCAGGTCGGACCACTCGATGATCAGGGTTGGTTTCGCCTGGTCCGCCTCGAAGTAGCGGTACTGCATGTCCTGCCACTCCCTCCAGCGCCGGATCATATCGTTGGCCTGGTAGGTGGGATTCCGCCGCACCGACTTCAGGCTCGGCAGGAGGTGGATGGGGACCGAGTGCAGGTACTTGATGTAGTGCTCCTCCTTGAAGAAGAACTTCAGGAACTCGGCCGCCTCGTTGGGGTACTTCCCGTTCTTGAAGATCATCCACGGCTCGGCATCGATCTGGGCGGCCGTCACCTTGCCAGAGGGGCCGATCGGCCTCACCAGAACGCCGAAGTGGTCGGCGTTGGCCATCTCCTTGGGAGCGTACTTCTCGATCAGGCCGGCGCCGCGGCCGTACCCCTGGTAGAGCATGGCCGCCTTGCCGGTGGCCACGTTAATGAAGGTGTCGAGGTAGCCGTGGCCGAGCCAGCCGGGCGGCAAAACGGTGGCGTTGAGCCTCTTATAGAAATCCAGCACTTCGATAACCGGCTTCTCGGTGAAGGTCGGCCGGCCCGTCTTGGGGTCGAAGAGCCGTCCGCCGTTGGCCTTGGTGAGCTCGCCCACCATGATATTGATGAAGAGGCCGACCCCCGGGAGCGACAGGCCGTAGCGGGTCACCCGCCCGTCCTTGTCCCGCTCCATCAGGGCTTCGGCCACCTTGATCAGGTCATCCCAGGTCTCCGGCGGCTTCAGGCCCTTCTGCTTGAAGATGTCCTTCCGGTAGATCAGGAGCGAGGTCGCCGCCGAGTGGGGAATCCCGTAGTACCTGCCCTCGAGGCGGCAGGGACCCCGGATGGCCTCCCACATGTTGTCCTTGCCGATGGCATCGGCCACGTCCTCCATCGGCCTCAAGAGCCCCTTGGCATAGAACGAGGCGCAGGTCACTGCCTGCCCGTGGCTCGCGTCCGGCGGCGCCCCCGCCGCCAGCGCCGCGGTCAGCTTGGCCTCCAGATCGCCCCAGGCCAGGGCCTCCTGCTTGACCGTGATGTCCGGGTGGAGCTTCTCAAAGTCGTTGATGATCTCCTGGAAGGCCTGGACCGACTTGGGCTCGGTCTCCGTGTGCCAGATGCGCACGACCTTCTTCTCTGCTGCCCAGGTCGGGAGCGCCAGGCCAACCGCCATGAGGACGACTGGAACCCACACCAACCCTCCCCGTCGCATGATCGCTCCTCCTCCCAGACCCGCGGCCCCCGCCGGGCCCTGCGGGGCGTACACGTGGAACGCCGCCTTTGGTGGAATGTCCCGTCACCGTAACACCCCCGAATGGCCCCAGAGGCTACCGCGGGTCCCGGTCCGAGAACAGCAGCCCGCCCCGCCCCCAGCAGGAGCGGGGGATGTCCTCGAAGATGACGTGCACGCCGTCGAGGGGCGTGTCGGCAATTCGGGACACCGCCTCGCTGATGATCTTGGTCAACTGCCGCTTCTGGTCCTGCGTCCTGCCCTCGAGCAGACGGACTACGATCACTGGCATGCCGCGCTTCCCCTCCCTTCTGTCAGGCCCCCGAGGGCCCCGCATAGCCCAGGACCCGCGAGATCTCCAGCCCCGCGGCCTTGACCGCCGCCGCCATTCGCCGGAGCTTGTCAACGGACAACCGCTGGGTGGGGCCTGAGATGCTTACCGCGGCCACCACCGCCCCACGGCGGTCCCGGACCGGAGCCGCGACGCACCGGAGCCCCAGGCTGCACTCCTCGTTGTCGTACGCGTATCCGAGGTCCGCCACCTGCCGGAGCGCCTCGCGCAGTGCCTCCCGATCCGTAAGCGTGTTCCGGGTGAGGCGGGTCAAGCGATAGGCCCTCAGCCACCGGTCGAGATCCTCCGGATTCAGCCCGGCCAGGAGAACCTTCCCGAGCGCGGTGGCATGCGACGGCACGCCACGCCCGAGA
>JAKEHP010000235.1 GCA_022614955.1 Candidatus Methylomirabilota bacterium | reverse complement strand
GTCCATCTTGCCCTGCTCCTGCGCCACGATTCCCGCCCTCCCTGCCTCTCCGTCTACAGCCTACCACCGGGACGCCGGAGCATCCCGTCCCCGCTTCCCCGTTTCGGGACCCCCTTCCCTATAATCCCCCTCACGCGCGCGCAGGGGAAAGGTTGTGAAAACAAGCGGGGCAAACGGGGAAGCGGGGATCACTCCTCCGAGCGGGTGAGGCGGAGGCCCTCCCAGCCGTATCTGCGGTCAGAGCGCGAGCCCCCATCTGCCCCCTTTCGGGTGTACCGGATCACGTCCCCGAACCGGGCATTCACGAGCAGGACGAGCCCGCGCTGGGTGAGCCGGTCCCGCGGGGCGACGCCGAAGTCCTCGGCCCACACCCGGTACTCTGCGAAGAGCTCCTCCGAGGTCACCCACCCGGCTCCCACCGGGTCGACCTCGACGCGCTCCGCCCAGAATTCCCGCAGCGGGTCCTGCCCCTCCCTGTGCTCGAGGCGTGCGGCCCGGCAGGCGTCGGGCGGGGCCAGGCGCTCCGTGGCCAGGAATTCGAGGCACCCGGCCACCATCCAGGCGAGGACGGCGTCGGGGTCGAAGCGGAGGTGGTAGTCCTTGACCCGGCGCTCCTCGGGGATCGTGAGGGGGAAGTTGACCTCGTGGGCCCGCTCCCACATCGCCAGGTCCTCCCAGTCGATCATCGGGCGCTTGTTGCCGACGAAGACCACGAGCCCGTCCGGCAGGAAGTTCACGGGGTGGGCGTATTTCGCCGTCGCCGCGATGAGGTCGCCCCCCGACCACGCCTTCAGCGTCCCGCTCTCGAGGAGCTCCTCCTTCACCTCGGAGACCACCACAAGCCGGGCGCCCATGAGCTTGACCAGGCCCGGCCGGTTGCCGCCGTCCCCGGAGGCGAAGGTCTTGAGCTCGGTCCCCACCGCATAGGCGGTGGAGGTGGCGCCCGCCGTCCCCGGCTTCTCCCACCCCAGGGCCACGGTGCAGGCGCCCAGGGCGGTGGTCTTCCCGCCGTCGTGCTCGCCGTAGACGATGGCGAACGCCTTCGCCCGCTGGCGGCCGAGCAGGGCGTAGCCCATCAGCCGGCGGAAGAAGGCCCGCACTTCGGGGTCCGGCAGGACCTCGAGGAGGAAGGCGTCCCAGAGGGGGCACTGGGCCCCGGGCCGGTACGCGGCGGCGGTCACCCGGGTCACCATGTCCTCGGCCCGGTGCGGCCGGAGCTCGCCCGTCCGCAGGTCCAGCAGCCCGTTCGCGACGTTTAGCACGTCCGGGTCGGCGTCGAAGTCCCCGACGTCCACGGAGAGGATCGACTGGGCGAGGAAGAGGCTGTTAGCAACGCCCCGGGCCATCGCCGAATCCCTCCCCCATTTCAGCATCGCCTGGTCCCCGGTCTTCGTCGCCTCCTCGAACATCCGGGCGGCGGTGGCGCGCATGGCGTCCCGGGCGGTGAGCCCCTCGGGATCCAGGCGCCAGCGGCGGCCGTCGTAGTGAAACCAGGACCGCAGGGCGGCGCAGTAGCGGTGCTCGGACCGGTAGCGGGCGGCGAACAGGTCGGCGTTCCACGAGTGGCTTCGGATCGGGGCCCCGGGGGGCGGCGGTAGCTTGAAGTGGGCCCCGAGCTCGAGGCGCGCCTCGTCCGCGCTCACCGGCAGCAGGTCGGACTTGATCCCGGGGTAGCC
>JAKEHP010000234.1 GCA_022614955.1 Candidatus Methylomirabilota bacterium | reverse complement strand
CTCGTGGACCTCCCCCCCGAAGTGCTTGCAGGTGAGGCCGTGGGCGAACTCGTGGGCCGTCGTGACGGCCAGGACGGTCAGCCAGGCGAAGAGGAGGGTCTCGATCCGGTACAGGCGGAGGAAGTCGCGACCGATCTCCTCCCAGTGGACCACGGTGATACCGATCGCGAAGAGGATGAGGGCCGCGGAGCAGGCGAGGAATGATGGCGTGAAGCAGAACCGGACCAGGGGGAGCAGGCGGGTAAAGAGGCGATCGGGATCAAACGCGGGAAAGCGCAGGTAGAGGAGGCTGCCCCGCACCCGGCCCCGGGGCGCGGCCCGCGGCCCGGGCTCGGCCCCTTCTGCCTCCAGGAGCCCGAGGTGGCGGAGTTTTCCGATGAACTGCCCTAAGGTCTCCGGGCTCACTGCGGCGCCGAACCGGTCCTCCACCCGCTGCCGGATCACCTCGGGGGGGGTGGAACCGTCAAGCTGCTGGGCGATGAAGTGCTCGGCCTCCCGGAACCGGAAGAACCGCCCGGTCGCCGGGTCCTTCACCACGAAGACGGGCCCATCCGCCGTCCCCTGCCGGCTCACGAGGAGGTCGTTGCGGAGCTTGGGGTGTCCAGGTGGCATCGCGCCCCGTTCGCCCATTCAATACGGAACGGCCACCGGCTACCCGGCGGCCGTTCCGTGCCCTGAAAGCTAGCACTCCCTGATACCGGGGCCTTGATCGATCGCCCAACCTGTTACGGGTTGGCGCTGCCTTCGGGGTTTGCACTCCCCTCGGGGTTCGCGCTACCGGACGGATTCTGGCCGGCGTTGCACTGGTTGCCCGGCTGGCCGTCGTATCCGCCGGTCCCCGTGATGGTCGGGGCGATCCGCTCTTCCAGTTCCTCGATCGTGAGCTTGCGCACTTCCACTGCAGTCACCTCCTTTCGTCTTCAGTCAGGATCTGCCGTTGGCGTTAGCTGCCGGTCGAAACCTGACCCCCGGTGCCCTCATTCCCTGGATTGTTCGTGTTGTTGAGGGGCGGGTTGTTATTGCCCGGGTTGCCGATAAAATCCGGCGCGATCCGCTCTTCCAGTT
>JAKEHP010000233.1 GCA_022614955.1 Candidatus Methylomirabilota bacterium | reverse complement strand
GGTTGACGAGCGCCGGCGGGCCGCGTATTGTGTGCGCCGAGGGGGATGGCGCGTGCCGCCCCCTCTTCGCCATTTAGGCCGAGGCAAGACCGGGAGGCGCCGTGCGGGAGCGGATCAGGGCGTACTTGAAGACCCTGGAGATGGGGGGTGCGTCCCCCCACACCTGCCGGGCCTATGGTGCCGACCTGCGCCAGTTCGCCGCCTTTCTGGAGGGAAGGGCCGAGGCCCCGGTCCGGCTCGAGGCCCTGGACCCCCAGACTATTCGAGCCTTCGTGGCGGCGCTTCTCACGGCCGGGGACGCCCGGAGGACGGTGGGCAGGAAGCTGGCAGCGGTGCGGGGCCTCTTCCAGTTCTGCTGCCGGGAGGGGATCCTGAAGGCCAACCCCGCCCGGGTCGTCCCGAGCCCCCGGGGGCCGCAGCGCCTGCCCCGGTACCTGACGGTGGACGAGGCGGCGCAGCTCCTGGCGGCGCCGCCCGGCGGGACGCCGGGGGCGCTCCGGGACCGCGCCCTCTTCGAGGTGGCCTACTCCTCCGGCCTCCGGGTGGCGGAGCTCACGGGGCTGGATCTTCGGGACCTGGACCTGGAGGAGGGGCTGGTGCGGGTCATGGGGAAGGGGCGGCGGGAGCGGGTCGTCCCGCTGGGCGCCCGGGCGGTGGCGGCCCTCAAGGCGTACCTCGCCCGGCGGCCCGAACTGGCGGCGCGGCAGAGCGGCGGGACCGCCGCCCTCTTCCTGAACCGGGCCGGCGGGAGGCTCACGGCCCGGTCCGTCGCCCGCCGGCTCGCCGCGGGATTAGCGCGGGCGGGGCTTCACGGCCGGATCACCCCCCACGGCCTGCGCCACTCCTTCGCCACGCACCTGCTGGACGCCGGGGCTGATCTCAGGGCCATCCAGGAGATGCTGGGCCACGCCCAGCTCTCCACGACGCAGCGGTACACCCACCTCCACCTCGACCGCCTGATGGAGGTGTACGATCGGGCTCACCCGAAGGCGTGATGGGGAGAGGGGACGTGCGGGACGAGCAGGCGCGGTGGCGGGGCACCACCATTCTCTCGGTCCGCCATCGGGGGAAGGTCTGCCTGGCCGGCGACGGCCAGGTCTCCTTCGGCGACACCATCATGAAGCACACGGCGAGGAAGGTCCGCCGGCTGCACCACGACCAGGTGCTGGCGGGGTTCGCCGGGGCGGCCGCGGACGCCTTCGCGCTCTTCACCAAGTTCGAGGCGAAGCTGGAGGAGTACCGGGGGAACCTCCCCCGGGCGGCGGTGGAGCTGGCGAAGGACTGGCGGATGGACCGGGCGCTGCGGCGTCTGGAGGCGCTCCTCGCCGTTGTGGACAAGGAGCATTCCCTCCTCATTTCGGGGACCGGGGATGTCATCGAGCCCGATGATGGGATCATCGCCGTCGGGTCGGGGGGGCCTTACGCTGCCGCGGCGGCGCGGGCCCTGGTGAAGTTCACCGAGCTCGAGGCCCGAACGATCACCGAGGAGGCCATGAAGATCGCCGCTGCGCTCTGCGTTCACACGAACGACCACATCACGGTGGAAGAGCTCTGATGGACCACCTGACGCCGCGGCAGATCGTGGCCGAGCTGGACAAGTACGTGATCGGCCAGCGGGACGCGAAGCGGGCCGTGGCGATCGCTCTGCGCAACCGCTGGCGCCGCCAGAAGCTCCCCTCCGAGCTGCGGGACGAGGTGGCGCCGAAGAATATCATCATGATCGGGCCCACGGGGGTCGGGAAGACGGAGATCGCGCGCCGGCTGGCCCGGCTGGCCGACGCCCCCTTCCTGAAGGTGGAGGCCTCCAAGTACACCGAGGTGGGCTACGTGGGCCGGGACGTGGAGTCCATGATCCGGGACCTGACGGATCTGGCCGTCAACTTGGTCAAAGGGGAACGGGCGCGCGGCGTGGAGGACCGGGCGGCGGAGCTGGCCGAGGAGCGCCTCCTGGATCTCCTCCTGCCCGCGGCTCGCCCCGTCCCCCCGGGCTTCGAGCCGGCGACCCTTCCCCCGGTCCAGGAGACCCGGGAGAAGTTCCGGAAAATGCTCCGGGAGGGGGTCCTCGAGGATCGGGTGGTGGAGCTCGAGCTGAGGGACAAGGCCTTCCCCATGATGGAGATCTTCCCGGGGGCGGGGATGGGCCAGATGGACATCAACCTCCAGGAAATGCTGGGGAACCTCCTGCCGGGCCGGGTGAAGCGGCGCAGGGTCAAGGTCCGGGAGGCCCGCCGGCTGCTCCACCAGGAGGAGGCGGGCAAGCTCATTGACATGGACGAGGTCGTGGCAGAGGCGGTCCGCAGGGTGGAGAACGCCGGGATCGTCTTCCTGGACGAGATTGACAAGATCGCGGGGCGGGAGCGGACGCTCGGCCCCGACGTCTCCCGGGAGGGGGTGCAGCGGGATCTCCTCCCCATCGTGGAGGGGTCCACCGTCCCCACCAAGTACGGGATGGTCCGGACCGACCACATCCTGTTCATCGCCGCCGGGGCGTTCCACGCGGCCAAGCCGTCGGACCTGATCCCGGAGCTGCAGGGCCGCTTTCCGCTCAGGGTGGAGCTGCAGCCCCTGACCCGGGGGGACTTCGTCCGGATCCTCACGGAGCCGGAGAGCGCCCTCACCAAGCAGTACACGGCCCTCCTCCAGACGGAGGGGGTGACCCTGGACTTCACCAAGGACGCCCTGGAGGAGATCGCGACGATCGCCACCGGCGTCAACGAGGCCACGGAGAACATCGGGGCGCGGCGGCTCTACACCATCATGGAGCGGCTTCTGGACGAGGTCTCCTTCGAGGCGCCCCACCTGCCCGGGGTCCGCGTGGAGATCAACGCCGCCTACGTCCGGGATCGGCTCCAGGAGCTGGTCCGGAACGAGGACCTGAGCCGGTACATCCTATGAGCGACAGCGTCTTGGTTGTTGACGACGAGCGCCTCTTCCGGACGCTGGTGACGGACCACCTCACCAAGGAGGGCTACCGGGTGGTGGCGGCCGCCAGCGGTGAGGAGGGGCTGCAGACCCTGGCGGCGGAGCCGGTCCACGCGGTCCTCCTGGATCTCGTCCTGCCGGGCGTGGACGGGATGGAGATCCTCCGGCAGATCAAGCGGGACCGGCCCGAGCTCCCCGTCATCATGGTCACCGGCCACCGGACACCGCAGCGGGCGCTCAGCGCCGTGAAGGATGGTGCCTACGACATGGTGAGCAAGCCGGTGAACCTGGAGGAGCTGACCCGCATCGTGGGCCGGGCCGTCCTCCTCGCCCGCACCAGCCAGGCCAAACAGCGGCACCAGGCGCAGGTCGAGAAGCTCCAGACCAGCGCCCTCAGCCTCACCAACCTCATCCGGTGGGACGTCCTGGGGGAGTTCCTCCAGGACGACCAGGTCCTCTTCCAGCGGGTGATTGACTTCATCGCGGACGTGCTGGAGGTGGAGATCGTCTCCCTCATGCTGGTGGATGAGGCGACCCAGACCCTCCGCATCGCCTTCGCCCGCGGCCTCGCCGAGGACGTGGTCCGGAACGCCCGGCGGAAGGTGGGGGAGGGGATCGCCGGCCGGGTGGCCCAGAAGGGGGAGCCCCTCCTCATCAAGGACATCCGACAGGAGACCACCTTCAGCGAGTCCCGCTTCTATCCCAACTACGGGACCCGCTCCCTCATGAGCGTGCCGGTGAAGGTCAACGGGAAGACGGTGGGGGTGCTGAACGCCAACAACAAGCGCTCGGGCGAGTCCTTCGACGAGTACGACATGGCTGTCTTCGCCACCTTCTCGTGCCTGGTCTCGTTGGCGCTGGCCAACGCCCAGCTCTTCCAGCAACTGACCCGCAGCGTGGAGGAGCTGGCCCAGACGAACGAGGAGCTCCGCCGGGCCAACCGGGAGCTGGAGAAGCGCCTGCAGCAGGCCGGCTGAGCCGGCCGGGAGCGTCCGTGGACCCCTCCGGTATCGCCAAGGCTCAGGTCCTCACCGAGGCCCTCCCCTACATCCGCGCCTTCTGGGGCAAGACCGTCGTGGTCAAGTACGGCGGCGCCGCCATGAGCGACGCCACCCTCAAGGAGGACGTGGTCGCCGACATCGTCCTGATGCGCTACGTCGGCATGCGGCCCGTGGTCGTGCACGGGGGGGGCCCCCAGATCGGTGAGGCCATGGCCCAGGCTGGTCTCACCCCCACCTTCATCGACGGCCTCCGGGTGACGGACGAGGCGACCATGCGGATCGTGGAGACAGTCCTGGTGGGGGGCATCAACCAGGAGCTGGTCACCCTGATGAACCGGAAAGGGGGGCCGGCGGTGGGGCTCTCGGGGAAAGATGGCGGGCTGATCCGTGCCCGGAAGAGCGCTCCCCGGAAAGGGAAGGGGACGAACGCCGAGGTCATTGACCTGGGGCTGGTGGGGGAGATCGCCGGGATCAACCCCCGGATCCTGCGGACGCTGGAGGAGGGCGGCTTCATCCCGATCGTGGCGCCCACGGGGGTGGACGAGGAGGGGGTGACCTACAACATCAATGCCGACCTGGCGGCGGGGGAGATCGCCGGGGCGCTGACGGCGGAGAAGCTCATCCTCCTGACTGACACCGACGGCATCCTGGACCCCACCGGAAAGCTCTACCCGACCCTCAGCCGGGACGACGTGGAGAAGCTCATCGAGGACGGGGTCATCGGGGAGGGGATGCTCCCCAAGGTCCGGGCCTGCCTCCGGGCGCTCGAGGGGGGGGTCCGGAAGACCCACATCATCAATGGCAAGGTCCCCCACGCCCTCCTGCTGGAGCTGTTCACCGCCGAGGGCGTCGGGACCGAGGTCTTTCAGTAGGGGACGGACGGTCTGGGGGCGGAGCAGGCGCGAGGGCCAGCGTGACCAACCAGGAAATCATCGCTCTCACCGGCAAGTACGTCGCCACCACCTACGCCCGCTTCCCCATCGCCCTGGTCCGGGGCGAGGGTTGTCGGGTCTGGGATGCCGACGGGAAGGCCTACCTGGACTTCGTGGCCGGGATCGCCGTCTGCGCCCTGGGCCACAGCCACCCCCGCCTGGTCCAGGCCATCACCGCCCAGGCCCGGCGCCTCCTGCACGTCAGCAACCTCTATCACATCGAGCCCCAGGCGCGCCTGGCCGAACTCCTCTGCCGCCACTCCTTCGCTGACCGGGCCTTCTTCTGCAACAGCGGCGCCGAGGCCAACGAGGCGGCCCTGAAGCTCGCCCGGAAGTACGCGAAGGAGCGGTTCAGCAGCGACCGGACCGAGATCATCACCATGCGGGGCTCCTTCCACGGCCGGACGCTGGCCACCGTCACCGCCACGGCCCAGGAGAAGTACCAGAAGGGATTCGAGCCGCTGGTCCCGGGGTTCAAGTACGTTCCCTTCAACGACCTCCGGGCGGTGGAGCTGGCGGTAGACGCCAGGACGGCGGCCCTCCTGGTGGAGCCGATCCAGGGGGAGGGGGGGGTGCAGGTGGCGGCCGACGGCTACCTGGCCGGCCTCCGGAAGCTCTGCGATGAGCGGGGGCCCCTGCTCATCTTCGACGAGGTCCAGACCGGCCTCGGGCGGACCGGCACCCTCTTCGCCTACCAGCAGGCCGGCGTGGCGCCGGACATCCTCACGCTGGCCAAGGCGCTAGCCGGGGGGATCCCGATGGGGACGATGCTGGCGCGGGAGGAGGTGATGGCGGCCTTCACCCCCGGGACCCACGCCGCCACCTTCGGCGGCAACCCCTTCGCCTCGACCGTCGCCCTGGAGACCATCACGACTATTCTGGAGGAAGACCTGCCGGGCCGGGCGGCCCGCGTCGGCGCCCGGATCTTGGATCGCCTGCGCACGCTGCAGGCCCGGCTCCCATCCATCCGTGCGCTCCGGGGCCGGGGGCTTCTGATAGGCATCGAGGTGACCGCGGACGCGAAGGCCATCGTGGCCAAGTGCATGGAGCGGGGCCTCCTGATCCTGACGGCGGGGGATACCGTGCTGCGCCTGGTCCCGCCCCTCATTCTGAGCGAGGCGGAAGCGGACGAGGGGCTGGGGATCCTGGAGGGGGTCCTCGGGGAGGCAGCATGAAAAAACGAGACTTCATCAGCCTGCACGACTGGTCGGCGGCGGAGATCGCGGCGCTCCTCACGGACGCCGCCGGCCTCAAGGCCAAGCGCAAGGCCCGGGTCCCCCAGGCCCTGCTCTCGGGCAAGACGCTGGCCCTCATCTTCGAGAAGCCCTCCCTCCGGACGCGGGTCACCTTCGAGGCCGGGATGACGCAGCTTGGCGGGCACGCCATCTACCTCACCCCGCAGGACATCCGCCTGGGGGAGCGGGAAACGGTCGCGGACGGCGCGCGGAACCTCTCCCGCTGGGTGGACGGGATCGTGGCCCGGACGTTTCGCCACCAAATGGTGGTGGAGCTGGCCGAGCACGCCAGCGTTCCCGTGATCAACGGCCTGACCGACCTGCTCCACCCCTGCCAGATCCTGGCCGCTCTCCTCACGATCCAGGAGAAACGGGGCGATCTGACGGGGTGCCGGATGGCCTTCATCGGCGATGGGAACAACGTGGCCAACTCCTGGTGCACCGGGGCGGCGAAGACCGGCGTGCACCTGACCATTGCCTGCCCGAAGGGGTACGAGCCGGACCCGAGCATCCTGCACGAGGCCCGGGAGGATGCCAAGGGGACGGGGGCCCGGATCCAGATCCTCCACGATCCGACCGAGGCAGCCCGCGGGGCCGACGTGGTCTACACCGACGTCTGGAGCAGCATGGGGCAGGAGGAGGAGCGGGCGAAGCGGTTGAAGGTCTTCCAACCCTTCCAGGTGAACCGGGCGCTGGTGGAGCTGGCCCGCCCCGATGTCATCGTGATGCACTGCCTGCCGGCCCACCGGGGGGAGGAGATCACCGACGAGGTGATCGAGGGGCCGCACTCGGTCGTCTTCGAGGAGGCGGAGAACCGCCTCCACGTGCAGAAGGCCCTCCTGGTCACCCTCCTCACGGGCCGTCTCTGACTCCCCCGAGGTTTCCCCTTCGGCCCGCCGCGAGGAACGCATGGGCACCGCGATCAGGAAAATCGTCCTGGCCTATTCGGGTGGGCTTGACACCTCCGTCATCCTGAAGTGGCTCCTGGAGACGTACGGCTGCGAGGTCATCGCCTTCGTGGCCGACATCGGGCAGGGGGAGGAGATTCGACCGGTCCGGGAGAAGGGGCTTAGGACCGGGGCGAGCGAGGTCATCGTCGAGGACCTGAAAGAGGAATTCGTCCGGGACTTCGTCTTTCCGTGCCTGAAGGCCAACGCCGTGTACGAGGGGGGATACCTCCTGGGGACCTCCATGGCGCGCCCCCTCATCGCCAAGGGGCAGATGGCCGTGGCGAGGGCGGCGGGGGGCGACGCCGTGGCCCATGGGGCCACCGGGAAGGGGAACGACCAGGTCCGCTTCGAGCTGACCTACCTGGCCCTGGACCCGCACATCCGGATCATCGCCCCCTGGCGGGAGTGGGAGTTCAAGTCCCGGTCGGACCTCGTGGCCTACGCCAAGCGGCACGGCATCCCGGTCCCGGTGACGAAGGCGAAACCCTACAGCAGCGACCGGAACCTCTTTCACATCTCCTTCGAGGGGGGCATCCTGGAGGATCCCTGGGTGGAGCCGCCGGCCGACATGTTCACCTTCACGGTCGCGCCCGAGAAGGCCCCGGCCCGCCCCACGACCCTGGAGGTGGACTTCGAGCAGGGGGTGCCGGTGGCCGTGGACGGGCGCCGGATGGAGCCGGTGGCCCTCCTCGCCCACCTGAACGCCGTCGGCGGGGCAAACGGCATCGGCCGGGTGGACTTGGTCGAGAACCGCTACGTGGGGATGAAATCGCGCGGCGTGTACGAGACGCCGGGGGGAACCATCCTGCACGTCGCCCACCGGGCCGTGGAGTCCATCACCATGGACCGGGAGGTGATGCACCTCAGGGATACCTTGACACCCCGCTTCGCCGAGCTGGTCTACTACGGCTACTGGTTCTCGCCCGAGATGGAGATGATGCGGGCCGCCATCGAGGAGAGCCAGCGGACCGTCACCGGGACGGCCCGCCTCAAGCTCTACCGTGGCAACTGCGCCGTGGTGGGGCGCAAGTCCAAGGTGTCCTTGTACGACCCGGCCTACGCCACCTTCGAGGAGGACCCGGTCTACCGGCAGCGGGACGCGGAGGGGTTCATCCGCCTGAACGCGCTCCGGCTGCGCATCCGGGCCCTGATGCAGAAAGCGCCCACCCGCCGCCGGTAGGCGTGCGCGTTCCGGGGGGGGACGTTTCTTCGCTAGCCTGGCCAGGCTTTTCCCGGGCCCGCCCCCTCCTCCGCCCGATACCCAGACAGGGCTGCGTCGGGGGCGGGCCCAGGCGCCTGGCCGGGTGTGCCGGGGCTGGAGCCCGAAGCTGCTCACGCGTCGGCGGAGTCATGCTCCGCGGGACGGGGGAGCCAGGGAACAGGGGAAGGGGTCGTGGTGGAGAAGAAGCCCTGGGGCGGGCGTTTCGAAGGGCCGACCGACAAGCTGGTGGAGGCCTATACGGCTTCCCTCCCCCTCGACCAGCGCCTGGCCCGGTACGACATCGAAGGAAGCATCGCCTGGGCCCGCGCCCTCCAGAAGGCCGGCGTGCTCACCCCGGAGGAAATGGACAAGATCGTCCGGGGCCTCGAGGAGGTAGGCCGGGAGATCGAGAAGGAGGGCGTCCCCGATGACCCCTCCTTCGAAGACATCCACATGTACGTGGAGCGTCGCCTCATCGAGCGGATCGGCACGCTGGGGGGCAAGCTCCACACCGGCCGGAGCCGCAACGACCAGGTCGCCCTGGACCTCCGCCTCTACCTCCGGGCCGAGATTGGCGAGGTCCGCCGGCTCCTCCTGCGCCTCCAGGAGGCCCTGCTCACGCTCGCCGAGGCCCACCCGGACGCCATCCTCCCCGGCTACACCCACCTGCAGCGGGCCCAGCCGGTCCTCTTCGCCCATCACTGCCTGGCCTATGTGGAGATGTTCGAGCGGGACGCCGCCCGCTTCGCCGACTGCCTCGCCCGGGTGGACGTGCTTCCCCTCGGTTCGGGCGCCCTGGCGGGGACCACCTTCGCAGTGGACCGGGAGTACCTGGCCCGCCTCCTGAACTTCCCTGCCGTGAGCCGCAACAGCCTGGATGCCGTGGCTGACCGGGACTTCGCCCTGGAGTTCCTGGCGGCCGCGAGCATCGCTATGGTCCACGTGAGTCGCCTGGCGGAGGAGATCACCCTCTGGGCCTCGGCCGAGTTCGCGTTCCTGGAGCTGCCGGATGCCTTCGCCACTGGCTCCAGCATCATGCCCCAGAAGAAGAACCCCGACGTGGCCGAGCTTGCCCGGGGGAAGGCGGGCCGGGTCATCGGAGACCTGGTCGCCCTCCTGGTCACGCTGAAAGGCCTCCCCCTCACCTACAACCGCGACCTCCAGGAGGACAAGGAGCGGGTCTTCGACGCTGCCGATACCCTGAAGGGGACCCTCGCCGTCCTGGCCCCGCTCGTGGCGGCCCTTCAAGTCCGGACCGACCGGATGCGGGCCGCCGCCGAGGAGGGGCTCCTGAACGCCACCGATGTGGCCGACTACCTGGCGGCGAAGGGGCTGCCGTTCCGCCAGGCCCACGAGGTGGTGGGGCAGATCGTCCGCAAGTGCCTAGCCGAGAAGAAGCGGATCGAGGACCTTTCCCTGGAGGTGCTGCGGGCCTTCTCCCCCTACTTCGGCGAGGACGTGTACCCCTTCATGCGCCTGGAGGCCTGCGTGGACCGGCGACTGACCGCGGGGGGGACGGCCCGCGCCCGGGTGCGGGAGGCGCTCCGGGAGGCCCGGGCCCGCCTGCGGGCGGCCGAGGGCGGAGCGTGATCCTCCGGGGGCCCCACCGTCCCGTGGGGCCCGCCCTTATCCTCGCCTGCCTCCTTGGCCTGCTCCTGCCCGCCTGCGGGCGGAAGGGGCCCCCGGTCCCCCCCCGGCCTGCCGTTCCTGCCGCCATCGCCCTGAGCGCCGCTGCCGAGGGGCGGACTGTTCTCCTGCGCTGGGCCCGGCCCACCCGCAATGCCGACGGTTCCCCGCTCATCGGCCTGAACCACTTCGTCCTGCTCCGGGCGGCGGAGCCCCTGCCCGGCGGCCCCGCCGAAGCAGCCTCCCCCCTCCGCCTGCTGGATGCGGTCCCGGCTGTTCGGCCCGAGAACGCGACGGTGGAAGGGGAGACCTACCGGTACGTGGATGGAGTGCAGGAGCCGTTAGTCTTTGGCGTCCGCTACACCTACCGGATCGCCGCGGTCACCGACCGGGGGATCTCGGGTCCTCCCATCGCGGCAGTGGTGGAGGTGCTTCCCCCGCCCGCCCCGCCCCGGGCGCTCCGGGCCGAGGCCGGGGAGGGGGTCGTGACGTTGGCCTGGCAGGCGCCACCCGCGGGCGAGGCGCCATCCGTGAGCGCGTACCATGTCTACCGGGAAGAGCCGGGCGGCCCCGGGCCGGTCCGGGTCACCCGCTTTCCCGTCCAGGGGACCCGGTACGTGGACCTCAATGTCCAGAACGAGCGCCCCTACCGCTACACGGTCCGGGCGGTGGCGGGAGAAGGGCCGGGCGCCCGGGAGAGCGAGCCGGCCGGGCCGGCTGAGGCGGTCCCCGAGGACCGCACACCGCCCGCCCCGCCGCGGGGCCTCACCGCGCTGCGAGAGGGGGACGCGATCCGCCTGCGCTGGGCCGTGAGCCCCGAGCCCGATCTGCTCGGGTACCGGGTGTACCGGCGGACCCTCCCGGACGGCCGGCAGGTGCTCCTCACCGCTGAACCGGTTCCCGAGCCGGAGTACCAGGACCGCCCACCGCCCGGCCCCGTGGCCTACACGGTCACGGCGGTGGACCGATCGCGCAGGCGCAACGAGAGCGCCGCCTCCGCCGAGGTCCGAGCGGCCCCGTGAGGGGAGTTTCCCTTTGACACTGCTCTTGGCGCCGTGGTAGAAGAAGCCCGTAGTGATCCTCCTCTTCCGGGCGGAGCGGGACCGCCGCCTGATTGGCCGCCACGCACGGGGCGCCTGATCGTCCGAGCGCGACCCGTGATCTGCGCATCGTGAGACCGTGACTCCCGCCCGCCGGGCTGCGCCGCGGTGTGCCCACGGCGCCCCCGCGGGGAGGGCAGACGCGCGATGCACCACTTCCAGTACCGGGACGATGTCCTCCACTGCGAGGAGATGCCCATCCCCACCATCGCGCGGGAGGTGGGCACGCCGTTCTACTGCTACAGCCACGCCACCCTCACCCGCCACTTCCGGGTCTTCGACGAGGCCTTCGCGGGCATCCCGCACCTGATCTGCTTCGCGCTGAAGGCGAACAGCAATCTCTCCATCCTGAAGCTGTTCGGCGCGATGGGGGGCGGGGCGGACGTGGTCTCCGGGGGAGAGCTGTTCCGCGCCCTTCGGGCTGGCATCCTGCCTGACCGGATCGTGTACGCGGGGGTGGGGAAGTCCCGGGAGGAGATCGCCTACGCGCTGAAGTCCGACATCCTCATGTTCAACGTGGAGTCCTCCCAGGAACTCCAG
>JAKEHP010000232.1 GCA_022614955.1 Candidatus Methylomirabilota bacterium | reverse complement strand
CTAATCCCGCGGAGCGGGGGGCGGAAGAGCCGCCCCCCGCTCCCAGGCCCCCGACACCCGCAACCGGTCTACCAGGGCAGGTGAGAACCGGTCACGACGCAAAAAGGCCGGGGGGGTTATCCCTTCCTCGGCCTCGGCTGCCTGCTCGACACCCCCGCCAAGCAATTCCTGTCCCTCCACTCCCCCTCCTCCTCCACCCCGCCTACCCGGGCTGGACCTTGAGAGCTACAATCGTGTGACGGCCCGGCAGCCTGGAGGCTGTCTAAGCCGACCTGTCACCCTGTGGAGGACTCCGATGCGCAGTCCGATGGAGAGGGGACTGGGGATCCTGGCCGTGCTGGCACTCCTCGCGGCCCCCGCCCCGGCGGCGCAGGGAGACCCGAAGACAGGCCGGGAATTCTATAACAAGTGGTGCGTCTCCTGCCACGGGGTGGGAGGGAAGGGGGACGGTCCGGCGGCCGCGAACCTCCCGGTGAAGCCGGGCAACCACGCGGACGGGACCCGGATGAACATCCTCACCGATACCTACCTGTTTACCATCGTCAAGCAGGGGGGGCCGGCGGTCCAGAAGTCGCAGATGATGCCCCCCTGGGGGACGCAAATCAAGGACCAGCAGATCTGGGATGTGATCGCCTACATGCGCTCGCTGGCCGTCCCGCCCTACAAGGCCCCGGGAAGACCGCCGCGCCTTCGGCGCCGCCCGGGCGCCGGGGAGGGTCGAGCGCCCGCGGAGCGGTTGACCCCGGCGCCGGCGGTTCGCTAGGATGAGGGTACGCGGCCGGGGGCCGCGGGGAGGGAAGGGCTATGGCGGTCGAATGTGTGGATCCCGAGCGCGACGCGATCATCCTGGTGGACGTGCAGAACGACTTCTGTCCCGGCGGGGCCTTGCCAGTGCCCGAGGGGGACAAGGTGGTTGTGGCCCTGAACGGGCTGCTCCAGCGGGTGCGGGCCTTCACCGTGGCCAGCCGGGACTGGCACCCCCCCAACCACTGCTCCTTCACACCGCAGGGGGGGCCCTGGCCCGTGCACTGCGTGGCCGGGACCCCGGGGGCGGACTTCCACCCGGACCTCACGACCGATCGTTTGGCCCATGTGGTCTCGAAGGCCACCCGGCCCGACGAGGAGAACTACTCCGACTTCGAAGGGACGGGCTTGGCGGACCTGCTCCGGAAGCGGGGCATCCGGCGGGTCTTCGTGGGGGGATTGGCCACCGACTACTGCGTCAAGGCGACGGCCCTGGACGCGGTGAAGCACGGCTTCGAGACGACGGTCCTCGAAGATGCCATCCGGGGGGTGGAGGTCCAGCCGGGGGACTCAGCCCGCGCGCTGGAGGAGATGAAGCGGGCCGGGATCAGGGTCCTGCGGACGGAGGACCTCGCCTAGCGCGTCGCGGGGGAGCGGGAAACGCCCCGGGGAATGCCCCGGGGCGTTTCCCGTTGAGGCCCTCACTGGCGCAGCCGCGGGTCCAGGGCGTCCCGCAGCCCTTCGCCGAAGAGGTTATAGGAAAGAACCGTGGCCAGGATGGCCACCCCAGGGTAGAGGGAGAGCCACCAGGCGATCTCGATGTTGGCCTTCCCATCCGACAGGATGTTGCCCCAGGTTGGGGTGGGCGGCTGGACGCCGAGGCCGAGGAAGGAGAGGCCCGCCTCCGTGAGGACCGCCCCGGCCACCCCCAGGATGGCCGACACCAGGACCGGGACGAGGGCGTTCGGCAGAATGTGCCGGAACATGAGACGCAGGTCGCCGGCCCCGAGGGCCCGGGCGCTCGCCACGAAGTCCCGCTCCTTGAGGCTCAGAACCTCCGCCCGGACGAGGCGGGCCACCCCCATCCAGCCGGTGACGCCGATCACCGCCATGATGACGAAGATGCTCGGCTGCAGCATCGCGATCACGGCGAGCAGCAGGAAAAAGCGGGGGAAGGTGAGCATCACGTCCACGAGGCCTAACATGATAACGGAATCCGCAGCCCCCCCGTAGTAGCCCGCGACGACCCCCACCACCATCCCGATCACTATCGCAATCCCGACCGCCACAAATCCGACGGCCAGGGAGACCCGGGCCCCGTAGAGCATCCGGGACAGCAAATCCCGGCCGATCTGGTCTGTCCCCAGGAGGTGCTCGCGGCTGGGCGGCAGGAGGATCCGCTTCACGTCGTAGGCAGCGGGGTCGTAGGGGGCCAGGAGGGGGGCCGCGACCGCCACCGCGGCCAGCAGGATGACGACGGCCCCGCCAGCAAGGGCCAACGGGTTCTTCTTCAACTGACGCCAGACGGCGCCGAGGCCGACGGAGGAGAGCGGCTTCCCCATGCTCACTCGCTCCGGCCCGCGACGCGGATCCGGGGATCCACGACGCCGTAGCAGACGTCGGCCAGGCGATTCCCGAGGAGCGTCAGCCCCGCCCCGATCGTCAGCAGGCCCATGACGACCGGGTAGTCGCGAGCGAACACGCTCTGGACGGCGAGCTGCCCCATCCCCGGGATGGCGAAGACGCTCTCCACGATGACGCTCCCGCCGATCAGCCCAGGCAGCGAGAGGCCCAGGATCGTCACGATGGGGAGGACGGCGTTCCGGAGGGCGTGCTTGTAGAGCACGACCCGCTCCGAGAGCCCCTTCGCCTGGGCCGTTCTGATGTAATCCTGACGGATCACCTCCAGCATGCTCCCCCGCATGAAGCGGGAAAGCCCGGCCAGCCCGCCGAAGGCCCCGATGAAGATGGGGAGGACCAGGTGGGCGGCGAGGTCAAATTCACCCCTCCTTACACGATGCTCGACACTGGTCGGGCGCCGGGCAAGACCTACGCCATGGCCCACCTCATTGGCGACGAGCCGGTCTCATCGGATGGAACATTCTACGGCGTGGAGAGCCTCTCCGCGCCTGCGGGCGCGTTCCGCGACTGCCTGAAGCTGCGTCTACACATCACCAAATCTTCCGGCGCGACGACGACCATCACCAGCTATCTGGCCAAAGGCGTCGGCGTCGTCAAAGAGACTTATGAAATCTTCTCTCCCGCCGCCGAACAGACCGTCCGCCACGAAATCGAATTGTTGCACGGCACGGTTAACGGCAGGAAAATCGGAGGCGAAGAGGCGCAGACCGTCAAAATCGCCGAGTACTTCCCCTACCACCAGGGCGACAGTTGGACCTACGATTGGTCCTACCGCCTGGCCGACGGCCAAACGCGGACGGCTGAGCGCAAGCGATGGTTCGAAGGCACGAAGTTCACCAACGCCGG
>JAKEHP010000231.1 GCA_022614955.1 Candidatus Methylomirabilota bacterium | reverse complement strand
GGGACCCGCGGCGGGCCCGAGGTCGAACGCCTCCGGCAGGAGGCCGCCGCCTGGGAAAGCCGCTATCGGGAGCAGGAGGCGGCGCTGGCCGTGCTTCGGCGGACCTCGACCGGGAGCGTGACGGTCGCTCCGGCGGGGGGGCAGGAGAAGGACCTGCCCCTCGCGCAGGTGGTGCGGGCCTACCGCCCCAACGCGATGGGGCTCCCCGAAAAGGCGGGATTCTACCTCGCGAAGATCTGGGAGTTCGTCTCGGACGATCCCCGGGAGGCCAACACCGAAGGCGGGATCTTCCCCGCGATTTTCGGAACGGTGATGATGGTGATGATCATGAGCCTGGCCGTGACGCCGCTCGGGGTCCTGGCCGCCTTCTACCTGCGGGAGTACGCCAAGCAGGGCCCGCTCGTCAGCGCCGTCCGGATCGCAGTCAACAACCTGGCCGGGGTCCCCTCCATCGTCTTCGGGGTGTTCGGAGTCGGATTCTTCATCTACTTCGTCGGCGGGACGCTCGACCGAGTCTTCTTCCCGGAGGTGCTGCCGACGCCGACGTTCGGGACCGGGGGGATCCTTTGGGCCTCGCTCACGCTGGCCCTTCTCACGGTCCCGGTGGTGATCGTCGCCACCGAGGAGGGCCTGGCCGCGATCCCCGCCGGCATTCGGGAAGCCTCGCTCGCGCTCGGCTCCACCAAGTTCGAGACGACGTGGCGCGTCATCCTGCCGGCCGTCACGCCGAGCATCCTCACCGGCCTCATCCTGGCGATGGCCCGTGCGGCCGGGGAGGTCGCGCCGCTCATGATCACGGGGGTCGTGAAGCTTGCCCCGGCCCTGCCCATCGACGGCTTCTGGCCCTTCCTCCACCTGGACCGAAAGTTCATGCACCTCGGCTTCCACATCTACGACGTGGGCTTCCAGTCCCCGAACGTGGATGCGGCGCGACCAATGGTGTATACCACGACCATGCTCCTCCTCCTGATCGTCGTCGCCCTGAACCTGACCGCCGTCTCCCTCCGGAACCAGCTCCGCCGGAGGTATGCGGTGTCGGGCCTCTAGGAGGGGCGCATGCACGCGGAGACCCGTCTGGCGCCGGCCCTGAGGCCCTCCGCCCGCGCCGCCCTCGAGAGGGAGACTCCCATGGTGAAGATCAAGGACCTGTCGCTCTGGTACGGGGAGAAGCGCGCCCTCAACGAGATCACCATGGCGGTCCCCGAGCACCGGATCACCGCCTACATCGGCCCCTCGGGCTGCGGCAAGACGACACTGCTCCGCTGCCTGAACCGTCTGAACGATCTCGTGGACGGGGTGCGGATCGAGGGCACGATCCAGGTCGGGGGGACGGACATCTACGACCCGGCCCTGGACGTCACCGAACTGCGCAAGCGGGTCGGGATGGTCTTCCAGAAGTCCAACCCGTTTCCCAAGTCCATCTACGAGAACGCGGCCTATGGCCCGCGGATCCTCGGCGTGCGGAGCCGCACCGACCTGGATGGCATTGTGGAGCGGAGCCTCCGGAACGCCGCCCTCTGGGACGAGGTCGCCGACCGGCTGCACGAAAGCGCGCTCACCCTC
>JAKEHP010000230.1 GCA_022614955.1 Candidatus Methylomirabilota bacterium | reverse complement strand
CTGCGGTTCCGGGATGAAGGCGATCCTCATGGGCGTGCAGGCTATCCAGGTCGGGGCCGCGGACTGCATCGTTGCGGGTGGAATGGAGAGCATGAGCGGCTCTCCATACCTGCTGCCGAAGGCGCGGACCGGATATCGGATGGGGCACGCCGAACTCGTGGACAGCATGATCCTGGACGGCCTGTGGGACGTGTACAGTGGCCTCTCCATGGGGGCGTGCGGGGAGATGTGCGCCGCGAAGTTCGGCTTGACGCGGGAAGAGCAGGATGCCTACGCCGCCCAGTCGTACACCAGGACCTGGGCCGCCCAGAAGGCTGGGAAGTTCAAGGGGGAGATCGTGCCGGTGGAGGTGGCGGGGAAAACTGGGACGACACTCGTTGAGGAAGACGAGGACCCCAAGCGGGGCAACCTGGAGAAACTGCCCAGGCTCAAGCCGGCCTTCAAGCCGGACGGCACCATCACGGCCGGCAATGCGCCGTCGGTAAACGACGGGGCGGCCGCCCTGGTCCTGATGGCGGCGGACCGCGCGGCGGCGCTCGGGCTCGCACCACTGGCGCGCATCGTGGCGGCCGGGCACTACGCCACGGCCCCCGAGTGGTTCACGGTGACGCCGGGACCCGCCATCCTGGACGTGTTGAAGAAGGCCGGCCTGAAGCCCGGGGACATTGACCTCTACGAGATCAACGAGGCGTTCGCCGCCGTCGCGCTGGCGGCCATCCGGGTGGCCGGGCTGGATCCCGCCCGGGTCAATGTTCACGGCGGCGCGATCGCCCTGGGGCACCCGATCGGCGCCACCGGCGCCCGGCTCGTCATCACCCTCCTGCACGCCCTCGAGGACCGGGGGGGCCGCCGGGGTGTTGCTGCCCTCTGTCTGGGAGGCGGCGAGGGAATGGCCCTCGTCATCGAGCGGGTCTAGAGGGGAAGGGATGGAGATCCGGACACTCGGGATCGTGGGGGGCGGGACCATGGGGGCCGGCATCGCCCAGGTGGCCCTCCAGGCGGGGTACGGGGTCCTTCTACGGGATATGAGCGAGGGGATCCTGGAGGTGGCCCGGGGCAAGGTGGCGGGCGGCTTGGCGAAGGGGGTAGAGAAAGGGAAGTTCTCCGCGGGGGACCGGGAGGCGATGCTCGGCCGCCTGAAGACCACCACGGCCATGGCCGACCTGGCCCCTGCCGACTTCGTGGTGGAGGCGGCGACCGAGAACTTCGAGATCAAGCGCGGTCTCTTCCTGGAGCTGGACCGCTTCAACCGCCCCGAGGTCGTCCTGGCCAGCAACACCTCCTCGATCTCCATCACGAAGATCGCCGCGGTCACCAAGCGGCCGGACCGGGTGGTGGGGATGCACTTCTTCAACCCCGTCCCCCTCATGGCCCTCGTGGAAGTGATCCGGGGCCTCCAGACCAGCGACGCCACGGCGACGGCCACCCTGGAACTGGCGAAACGCCTCGGCAAGACTCCGGTGGAGGCCAATGACTTCCCGGGGTTCATCGCCAACCGGATTCTGGTCCCCATGGTCAACGAGGCGATCTACGCCCTCATGGAGGGGGTGGGGACCGCCGAGGCGATCGACAGTGTGATGCGCCTCGGGGCCAACCACCCCATGGGGCCGCTGGCGCTGGCCGACCTGATCGGGCTGGACGTCTGCCTGGCGGTCTTGAAGGTCCTGCACGAGGAGCTGGGGGATGACAAGTACCGCCCCTGCCCCCTGCTGGTGAAGATGGTGGACGCCGGCTTCCTCGGGCGGAAGACCGGCCGAGGCTTCCACACCTACTAGCGTTCCGCGGGAGGACCCGTCATGTCCTATGCCACGCTGGCCCTAGCGCGGGAAAACGCCGTCGCCATCCTGACCTTCAACCGGCCGGAAAAGCTAAACGCCATCAACCGGCAGGTCCTCGTTGAGCTTCACCAGGCGCTGGACGCCCTCGCGGCGGACGCGGGGGTGCGCGCCATCATCCTGACGGGGGCGGGGGAGAAGGCCTTCGTGGCCGGCGCCGACATCGCCGAGTTCACCGCCTTGACCCCGGTGGCGGCCGTCCAGTTCGGCGGGGACCTCGGCTCCGCAGCCGAGAAGATCGCCCGGATGCCAAAGGCAGTCCTCGCCGCCGTCAACGGCTTCTGCCTGGGGGGCGGCTGCGAGCTGGCGATGGGCTGCGACTTCATCTACGCGGCGGAGAATGCCCGCTTCGGCCAGCCGGAGATCAACCTGGGGATCATCCCGGGGAGCGGGGGCACCCAGCGCCTACCGCGCTTCGTCGGCAAGGCCCGGGCGAAGGAACTCATCTTCACCGGGGACATGATTGACGCGCAGGAGGCGCTGCGGATCGGCCTGGTGAACCGGGTGCTGCCGCTCCCCGAGCTGCTGCCGGCCGCCAAGGCGACGGCGGCCAAGATGGCGGCAAAGAGCGGCGTCGTGCTCGGTTTGGCCAAGGCGGCGATCGAGGAGGGGACGGCGACTGATCTTGCCAGCGGGCTCGCCCTGGAGGCCAAGGCGTTCGGCCTGACCTTCTCCACCGAGGACAAGCGGGAGGGAGTGGCGGCGTTCCTGGAGAAGCGGAAGGCCGTCTTCCAGCACCGCTAGGCGGGGCCTGTGGATTTCACTCTGAGCGAAGCACAGCGGATGTTCCAGGCGACGGCCCGGGAGGTGGCCGACCAGGTGGTGGCCCCCCGGGCGGAGGAGACCGACGCCACCGGCACCTTCCCCCACGAGACGGTCAAGCGGCTCGGGGAGCTGGGGTTCATGGGGGTGGCGGTGCCCGAGGCCTACGGGGGGGCGGGGGCCGACACCCTCTGCTACGCCGTCGCGATGGAAGAAATCTCCCGGGCCTGCGCGTCCACCAGCGTCATCATGTCGGTGAACAACTCCCTGGTCTGCGACCCCCTCCTGGCCTTCGGCACGGAGGCCCAGAAGCAGCGCTACCTGGTTCCCCTCGCCCGGGGGGAGAAGCTCGGCTGCTTCTGCCTGAGCGAGCCGAATGCCGGGAGCGATGCCGCCAACCAGGAGACCACGGCGCGCCGCGACGGGAACGTCTACGTCCTCACCGGTACCAAGAACTTCATCTCCAACGGGGCCGAGGCGGACGTCGCCATCGTGTTCGCCTCCCAGGACCGGAGCAAGGGGCACCGGGGGATCGCCGCCTTCCTGGTCGAGCGGACCTTTCCCGGCTACACCGTGGCCAAGGTGGAGAAGAAGCTGGGAATCAAGGGCTCCTCCACCGCCCAGATCGTCCTGGACGGCTGCCGGGTTCCCTCGGAGAACCTCCTCGGGAAGGAAGGAGAGGGGTTCAAGGTGGCTATGGCGACCCTGGACGGGGGACGGATCGGCATCGCGGCGCAGGCGGTCGGGATCGCCCGGGCCGCCTTCGAGGCCGCCCGGGAGTACGCCAAGGGGCGCGTCCAGTTCGGGAAGCCGATCGCGTCGCTCCAGGCCATCCAGTTCATGCTCGCCGACATGGCGACCGAGATCGAGGCGGCCCGGCTTCTCACCTACCGGGCGGCGGCCCTGAAGGACGCGGGCCGGCGCTTCAGCAAGGAGGCCGCGATGGCGAAGGTCTACGCCTCGGAGGCCGCCATGCGGATCGCGACGAAGGCGATCCAGGTCCACGGCGGGTACGGCTACATTCTGGACTACCCGGTCCAGCGCTACTTCCGGGACGCGAAGATCACCGAGATCTACGAGGGGACCTCCGAGATCCAGCGGCTGGTGATCGCG
>JAKEHP010000229.1 GCA_022614955.1 Candidatus Methylomirabilota bacterium | reverse complement strand
CTGGAGCGCGCCGCCCCCCGGTAGGCCGGCGCGGTTGCTCGCCTCTCTCCTTCCAGGTACACTAAGCGTCTAAGCGTCCCCCGCCGGGGATGCGCACCCGATGCGATCCATGCCAACCCCGGGCTTCGCCACCGCCGAGGGGACCGCCGATTACCGCGCCCGATTCGCGGCGGCGCTCCCGCCCACGCACTTCCGCGACTTCCGCGGCGTCTCCCTTTCCAGCATCGGACTGGGGACGTACCTGGGGGAGCCGGACCCGGAGACGGACCGGCTGTACCGGGAGGCGGTGATCCGGGCCGTGGGCCTGGGCTGCAATGTCGTTGACTCGGCGATCAACTACCGCTTCCAGCGGAGCGAGCGAGCCGTGGGGGAGGCCCTGCGGGCGCTCTTCGCCGACGGAGGGGTCCGGCGGGAAGAACTGGTGGTGGCGACCAAGGGGGGCTACGTGTCGTTTGACGGCGGCTACCCGGCGAACCCGAACGCCTACTTCACGGAGACGTTCGTCCGGTCAGGGGTGGCGCGGCCAGAGGACCTCGTCGCCGGCTGCCACTGCATGACGCCGGCCTACCTGAAGCACCAGCTCCGCCGCAGCCTGGAGAACCTTGGGCTCACCAGCGTGGACATCTACTACCTGCACAACCCGGAGCAGCAACTGGACGAGGTGCGCCGGGCGGAGTTTACCCGGCGGATGCGGGCGGCGATGGCCGTCCTGGAGGAGGAGGCGGCAGCAGGGCGGCTCCGGGTGTATGGGACCGCCACCTGGAACGGCTACCGGGTGCCCCCGGGCGCGGGCGGCCACCTGAGCCTCCAGGAGCTCACCGGCCTGGCGCGGGAGGTGGCGGGGGAGGGCCACCACTTCCGGGTCATCCAGCTCCCGCTGAACCTCGCGATGCCCGAGGCCCTGACGCATGCGACGCAGGCGCTGGATGGGGAGCCGGTGCCGGCGCTCACGGCGGCGGCCCGCCTGGGGACCTACGTGATGGCCAGCGCCTCCCTCCTCCAATCGCGGCTGACCCGCGGGATGCCCCCGTTTCTCGGGGAGATCCTGGCGGGCCTGGAGACCGATGCCCAGCGGGCCCTCCAGTTCGTCCGCTCGGCCCCGGGGCTCGGGACGGCCCTCGTCGGGATGAAGCAGGAGGCCCACGTCCTGGAAAACCTGGCCACCGCCCGGGTGCCCCCCGCTCCGCTGGAGCAGTTCGAACGGCTCTTCACGAAGCGGGGCTGAGGGGGAGGAGAGCAGGATGCCCACGGCGGACAGCGTGACCGCGCGGCAGATCACGGTGGATGGACCGCAGCGGATCATGACGATTCGCTGGGGGGATGATCACGAGAGCGTTTACCCCTTCGACCTGCTGCGAAAGGAGTGTCCCTGCGCGCTGTGCGACGATGAGCGGAAGAAGAAGGCCGAGCAGCAGAAGAAGGGGGGGTTGACGCTCGCTGTGATGAAAGGGCCGATCCTCCGGGCCGGGGAGGCCCAGGTGACGGATGTCCAGAAGGTGGGGCACTACGCCATCAAGTTCACCTGGCAGGACGGTCACGACACCGGCATCTACAGCTACGAGTTCCTCCGGGCCCTGTGCCCCTGCCCGCGCTGTGCGGGGGAGCGGACGGGATGAGCGATCTCCCCGAGGAGGACCTCCCCCTGGTCTCGGTCGAGGAGGCGGTGGCCGAGGTCCGGCGGTGGCTCACGGTGGAGCGGGTGGATCCGGAGCAGATCTTCGCCATGGCGGACGCCCGGACAATCTACTATAAAGACCTCATTCCCCTCCTGGAAGCCGGGGGGGAGGACAGTCGCCTCATCCGGTTCGCCATCACCCGGGGGGGGGCCATCCGGCGGGCCCGGGGGGCGCCGGGACTCCTCCGGATCACGCCGCCGGAGACGCCTGGTGGGAACTGAGGCGGGAGCCGGCGCGGAGATCCAGGCGACGCTCGTGGCCGCCCGGGACGCCCTGCGGGCCGTGCTGGCGGAGGTGGACGGCTACCTGGCGACGCTGCGGCCGGTCCTGGGGCGGGAGATCCGGCAGATCTTTGACCGGGAGCTGACGACCGCCGAGGACGCGGTCCGGGCCCTGGAGGGGGCACTCGAGGCGTTGGGTGGGGAGGCGGGCGATAGCGCGGGGCAGCGCTAGGGTCTGGCGGCCGCCTCGATCTGCTTCGCCAGCGCGATGTCCTTCTCGGTCACGCCGCCGGCGTCGTGCGTCGAGCAGGTGAAGGTCACCCGGTTGTAATTGATGACGATGTCCGGGTGGTGGTTGGCCTTCTGGGCTGCCTCTGCCACCTTGTTGACGAGGGCCATGGCGGCCCCGAAGCCCTTCAGGGTGAACTGCTTCGTGATGGCGCTGTTCCCGAACTTCCACCCCTGAAGGTCCTGGAGCCGTTGCTGAATCTGGTCCAGGGACAGCCGGGCCATGGTGCCCCCTTTCCCCCGGGCGTGCGTTTCCTCCCTTCCGCCCGGGGATTCTAGCCCAGACCCGACCGCGCGCCCAAGGCCGAACCGCCCCGCTGGCCCCTAGAGGTAGCGCCCCACAGCCTTGGCCACCGTCTGCAGGTCGGACATGAGGTGGGCGAACCGGGCCGGCTTCAGGGACTGGATGCCGTCCGAGAGGGCCTCCTCCGGCTTCGGGTGCACCTCGATCATCAAGCCGTCCGCCCCCACCGCCACCGCCGCCTTGGCCAGGGCCGGGACGTACTCCCAGTGGCCGGTGCCGTGGCTCGGGTCCACGATGATGGGGAGGTGGGTGAGTTTCTGGAGGACCGGGACGGCGTTCAGGTCCAGGGTGAAGCGGGTGGCGGTCTCGAAGGTGCGGATGCCCCGCTCGCAGAGGATCACGTTGGTATTGCCGGCCGAGAGGATGTACTCCGCCGACATCAGGTACTCCTGGATGGTGGTGGACATCCCCCGCTTGAGGAGGACCGGCTTGCCGATCTCGCCCACCTCCTTCAGCAGGGCGAAGTTCTGGACGTTGCGGGCCCCCACCTGCAGGATGTCGGTATAGCGGGCCACCACGTCCAGGTCCCGGGGGTTCAGGACCTCGGTGACCACCTTGAGCCCCGTCGCCTCCCGGGCGGCCGCCAGGAGCTTCAGCCCGTCCTCCGCCAGCCCCTGGAACGCGTAGGGGGAGGTGCGGGGCTTGAAGGCTCCCCCCCGCAGGATGGTGGCCCCCGCCTCCCGCACGGCCCGGGCCACCGTCAGGAGCTGCTCTTCCGACTCCACAGAGCAGGGCCCGGCCATGACGTGCAGCCGGTCCCCGCCGATCTCGAGCGATCCGACCCGGACCACGGTCCGGGCCGCTCGGGTCTCCCGGCTGGCGAGCTTGAACGGTTGCAGGATGGGGACCACGCTCTGGACCCCGGCCAGCGCCTCCAGGGCCTGGAGCCTTGCCTTTCCCCGCTCGTCCCCCACGGCGGCGACCACGCTCCGCGTCGTCCCGCGGATCACGTGGGCCTGATAACCCAGGGCCTCCACCCTGGCAATGACCTCCCGGAGGTCCTCCTCGCGGGCCCCCGGCTTCATCACGATGACCATTCCGGCCTCCTTCTCCCGTCACGGGTTCCAAACGCGAAAAGCCACGGATCCGGTCCGTGGCTTCCCCAGAAACACGAAAGCCACGGGAGTCAGCGTCTGCTCCCGTGGCCTGCTGGACGGTGCCCGGGCGGCCTAGCGGCGGCCGGTGCCCGCCCCCACGGGGCAGACGCCGCTAAACGAGAACCGCCAGACCCACCGGGTTTCGTGCATCGTCGGCCGTGCCTCCTGCGCGTGCCCGTTTTTCTAGCCCCCTTTGGGCGGTCTGTCAAGCAAATTCTCCGGCGGAGCTTTCCCTTTGCCAACGGGGAGGACGGTATGCTAGCGTCCCACACCGGAAGGGGAGGGGGACCATGTCCGGACATTCCAAGTGGCACGGGATCAAGCACAAGAAGGCCAAGGTGGACGCCGCCCGCGGGCGGATCTTCACCCGGCTGATCCGCGAGATCACCATCGCCGCCAAGACGGGGGGGGGTGATCCCGACGGCAACCCCCGCCTCCGGACGGCGATCCAGGCGGCGAAGGGGGCCAACATGCCCTCCGACAACATCGAGCGGGCCATCAAGAAGGGAACCGGAGAGTTGCCGGGGGTGATCTACGAAGAATTAACCTACGAGGGGTACGGCCCCGGGGGCGTGGCGGTGATGGTGATGGTCACCACCGATAACAAGAATCGGACAGCGGCCGAGATCCGGAAGCTCTTCGCCAAGCACGGCAGCAACCTGGGGGAGTCGGGCTGCGTCGGGTGGATGTTCGAGAAGAAGGGGATCATCCAGGTGGAGGCCAAGGGGGTGGACGAAGAGGCGCTCCTCAGCGCCGCCCTGGAAGCCGGGGCGGACGACATGCGGCAGGAGGAGGGGACCTTCGAGATCCTCACCGCGCCCCGGGAGAAGGAGTTCGAGGCGGTGCGAGCGGCCGTCGCCCGGAGGAAGTTCCCCATCGCCAGCGCCGAGATCACCATGGTCCCCCAGAGCACCGTGAAGCTGGACGGCAAGCCGGCGGAACAGATGCTCCGGCTCATGGAGGAGCTGGAGGACCACGACGACGTCCAGAGCGTCTACGCCAACTTCGACATCCCCGAATCCGTCATGGTGGCCGTCACCGGCTGATGGCTCCCGGCGCCGCGGCCCGGGGGGAGGGGTGCTCGTCCTGGGCATCGACCCCGGGACGGCGGTCACGGGGTACGGGCTGGTGCGGCAGCAGGGGTCCCGCCTCACCCTGGTGGGGTGCGGCGGCATCCGAACGGCAGCCCGCCAGCCGGCCCCCGACAAGCTGCGGACCATCTACGAGGCTCTCCTGGAGCTCATGGGGCGCTACCGGCCTGCGTGCGCTGCTGTGGAGAGCCTCTTCTTTGCGCGCAATGTCCGGAGCGCGCTGACGCTGGGCCAGGCGCGGGGGGTGGCGCTGCTGGCGGCGGTGCAGCGGGGGCTCCCGATCTTCGAGTACGCGCCCCGCGAGGTGAAGGCCGCCGTCACCGGGTACGGGTCGGCGGAGAAGGAGCAGGTCCGGGGGATGGTGACCCGCTTGCTCCGCCTGCCGGACCTCCCGGCCTCCCTGGACGCCACTGACGCCCTGGCCCTGGCCATCTGCCACTGCCACGGAGCGGGGGGCGGCCAGGGGCGGCGCCTCCTGGCCTCGCGGCGGGGCGTCCGCGCCGGGCGGGCGGCATGGCGAGCGCTGAAGGTCCCGTGAGGGGGCGGAGGGTCGCGGCTGCCGCGGCCCCGGGCGCGGCGGTCGCCCTGGCCCTGCTCCTTGCGTTCTCCGCGGCGGCAGCGGAGGCCCCGCCCGCCGAGCCGGCTCCGGCGGCGGTGCGGGCGCTCGAGGGGATTCTGGGACTCTGGCACTCGGGGGCCTTCGAGGCCCTGTACGAGGCGGGGACCGCCGAGACGCGCCGGCTGCTCGGCCCGGAGGAGTTTCGCCTCCGGATGTCCGCGGAGGCCTGCCGGCCCGCCTGTTGCTTCGCCGCCTTCCGCCTCGGGGAGGCGGCCGTCCTCGGGCGGGAGCGGGTCCTGGTGCGGGGGACCGTGGGGTTCGAGGTGCACGGCCCGGCGCGCCCGCGGCGGCGGTGCGCCCCCGAGGAGCGCGCCTACGTGCTCGAATGGCAGGAGGGCCGCTGGCGGATCCCGCTGACGGACCTGCTGTCGAGCTTCTGAGGGGGGCGCACGGAAGCCATGATCGCGCAACTCAGGGGCCGGCTGGTCGCCAAGGCGCCCACCGAGGTGGTGGTGGACGTGCACGGGGTGGGCTACCACGCCTCCATCCCCCTCTCCACCTACTACGGCCTGCCGCCGCTCGAGGCGGAGGTCCTCCTGCACACCACTACCCATGTCCGGGAGGACGCTCTCGTCCTCTACGGCTTTCTCACCCGGGAGGAGAAGGCCGCCTTCGAGCTGCTGTGCACCGTGGGCGGGATCGGACCGCGCCTCGCCACGAATATCCTGTCGGGGATCTCGGCGCGGGAGCTAGTGCCGGCCATCTGCACCGGGGACTTGGTCCGCCTGCAGGCAGTCCCCGGCGTCGGGAAGAAGACTGCGGAGCGGATCGTCGTGGAGCTCAAGGAGAAGGCGGGCCGCCTGGCCCTGGCCCGGGTGACGCCGGCGGAGCCGGGGGGGAGTGGGGACGGCTTGGTGGAGGACGTCATCTCCGCGCTGGTGAACCTGGGCTATCCGCGCCAGGCGGCGGCCCGGGTGGTGGGGCAGGCCGCCCGCGGCAGGGGCGGCGCCCCGACCTTCGAAACGCTCGTCAAGGAGGCCCTGAAGCGGCTGGCGGAGGGGGCGCGGGGGTAACACCCGCGTCGCGGGGACGATGGGCGAGCGGATCGTTAGCCAGAAACCCAAGGGAGAGGAGCAGCAGCTCGAGCAGAGCCTGCGGCCCCGGGCCTGGGAGGAGTACGTCGGGCAGGAGAAGGTGAAGGAGAACCTCCGGATCTTCATCGAGGCGGCCCGGGCCCGACGGGAGGCCCTGGACCATGTCCTCTTCTACGGGCCCCCGGGTCTCGGGAAGACCACGCTGGCCTACATCATCGCGACGGAACTGGGGGTGAACATCCGGGCCACCGGGGGTCCGGTCATCGAGCGGCCGGGGGACCTGGCGGCCCTCCTGACCAACCTGGAGGAGCGGGACATTCTTTTCATTGATGAAATCCACCGCCTGAACCACGTGGTGGAGGAGATTCTCTACCCGGCCATGGAGGACTACCAACTGGACCTCTTGATCGGGCAGGGACCGACCGCCCGCTCCATCAAGCTGGACCTCCCCCGCTTCACCCTGGTGGGGGCCACGACCCGGGCCGGCCTCCTCACCTCCCCCCTCCGCGACCGCTTTGGCGTCGTCCACCGGCTGGATTACTATACGGCGGAGGAGCTGGCCCGCATCCTCACCCGCTCGGCGCGGATCCTGGGCCTGACCATCACGGGGGCGGGGGCGGGCGAGATCGCGCGGCGCTCGCGCGGGACGCCCCGGGTGGCCAACCGGCTGCTGCGCCGGGTCCGGGACTTCGCCCAGGTGCTGGGGGACGGGACCGTGACGGCCGAGGCGGCCGCCTCCGGCCTGAGCCGTCTTGAAGTGGACGAGCGGGGCTTCGACGAGATGGACCGCCGCATCCTCCAGACCATCATCCAGAAGTTCGACGGGGGACCGGTGGGACTGGAAACGCTGGCGGTGGCGGTGGGGGAGGAGAAGGAGACCATCGAGGACATCTACGAGCCCTTCCTCATCCAGGTCGGGTTCCTGGCCCGGACGCCCCGCGGCCGGACTGCCACGCGGCTGGCCCTGGAGTACTTCGAGGCGAAGCGCCCCCCGGGGAAACAGCCGGAGCTGTGGGAAAGCCAGTAGGGCCGCCGGCCCCCACGGCGCATCCGAGGATCACCGATGTGGGGTTTTGAATCGCTGGGGCGCATGCTTCTCCTGATCGGGGTTACCCTGGTCTTGCTGGGCGGGGTCCTGCTCCTGGTGGGGAAGGTCCCGTTCCTGGGGCGCCTCCCCGGGGACATTGTGATCGAGCGGAAAAACTTTACCTTCTACTTTCCGCTGGCCACCTCGATCCTCCTCAGCATCGTGCTGACCCTCCTCCTCTCCCTCTTCGGCCGCCGGTGAGCCGTTCGATGCGGGGCAAGGCACTCCTCCTCGCCGCGCTCCTGCTGGCGCTCCCGGCCACCGCGACGCCGGGGGAGGCGCCCCCGAGGCCGCCCTGGCCCGTCCGGGTGCTGCTCCGGGAGGGGGCCGATCGGGTGACTGTGAGCGGGACCAGCGCCTTCACCCTGGCGGATCCCGCGACGGGGTTACTCGTGGGCCACTACCGGGCCTACGCGCCAGTGACCGTGGCGGCTGCCGGGAGGTTTTTTGGCGTGGACGGGCGGGCCTTCGCCCCCACCGCCCTGCTCGTGGAGCCCATAGGGGGCGGCTGGGTTCGGCTGGACGGGCGACCCTACCGGGGCGTGCTGCACCTGCACCGGGAGCCTGGCGGCCGTCTCATGGCGGTCAATGTCCTGCCGCTGGAGGAGTATGTCCGCGGAGTGATGCGCGCCGAGATCGCCCCCGACTGGCCGCTCGAGGCGATGAAGGCCCAGGCGGTGGTCGCGCGGACCTACGCGCTCTACGCGGCGCTGACGACCCTGGATGCGACCTACGACCTGACGGCCACCACCGCCTCCCAGCTCTACGCCGGCGCCTGGGGAGAGGACACACGTTCCGACGAGGCGGTCCGGGGCACGCGGGGCGTCGTCCTGACCTACGAGGGGATGGTCATCCCCGCCTTCTACCATTCGGCCTCGGGCGGGATGACGGAGGACGCCGTCGAGGTCTGGGAGAAGCGCTACCCCTTCATCGTGGGGGTGCCCGACCCCTTCTCCGCTGGCGCACCGCACCACCTCTGGGAGGAAACGCTCCCGGAGGAGACGCTCCGCCGCCGGCTGGCCGCCGGCGGATACACCCTCGGCGTGATTCAGGGCATCGAGCCGGCCGAGCGGAGCCGCTCCGGCCGTATCCAGCGCCTCCTGATTCGGCACGGGGCTGGTCTGCTCACGCTGGACGCGAAGGTGTTCCGGCGCCTGGTGGGGGCGGAGGTCCTCCG
>JAKEHP010000228.1 GCA_022614955.1 Candidatus Methylomirabilota bacterium | reverse complement strand
CTCCTCCTGCTCTTCGTGATCCTGGGGACCGTGGTCCCGTTCGGCCTCTTTGTCCGGGCCCTCACCCACGTCTCGGCGGTCACCGCCCAGATCATGAGTACGCTGGAGCCGGTCGTGGCCGCCGCGGCCGCATTCCTGGTCCTGGGGGAGCGTCTGGAGGCTCTCCAGCTTTTCGGGGGCGGCCTCGTCCTCGTGGCCGTTCTCCTGGCCCAGGAAGTGGCTGGTGGCACGGCCCCTGCACCCGGCGCCCGGCAGATCTCCCTATAGGCCGAAAGTCGGTCGTGCGTCGCGGGCGGGTGACGATGGCGCGGCCCGGCGGCAGGGTCGCTAGCCCTTGGCTTCGCGGCGGCGATGGGGTATAACCTCTCCGGGATCGCCCGACAGGGGCGGAGGATTGACGACGATGCTGGGACTCGGCCTGTTGTATCGGCTCTATGAGAGGCGCCTTCTCGGGGAGGTGCGGGGCGGGGCCATGCCCCGCCACATCGGCCTCATCCTGGACGGTAACCGCCGCTTCGCCCGGGAGCGGGGCCTGACCGACCCCCTGGAGGGGCACCGGCGGGGTGCAGACCGCCTGGAGCAGGTCCTGGATTGGCTGGAGGAGCTGGAGATTCGGATCATCACCATCTACGTCCTCTCCACCGAGAACCTCTCCCGCCCCCCCGAGGAGCTCGACCGGCTCCTGAACCTGATCGCGACCAAAATGCGGTCCGTCGCCACGGACGCGAAGATCCACGGGAAGGGGGTGCGGGTGCGGGCGGTCGGCCAGCTCGGCCTCCTGCCCGCCTCCGTCCAGGAGGCCATCCGGGCTGCGGAGGAGGCCACCGCCGGCTATGGAAACTTCTTTCTGAACATCGCCGTCGGGTATGGGGGCCGGCAGGAGATCGCCGATGCCGTCCAGGCGCTCCTCCTGGAGCGGTCTCGTGAAGGGAAGGGGCTTCCGGAGGCCATCGCCGAGGTCACCCCCGAGGCGATCGGGAAGTACCTCTACACCTACGACCTGCCCGACCCCGACCTCATCATCCGGACGAGCGGAGAATTCCGCCTCTCCGGCTTTCTTCTCTGGCAGTCGGCCTATAGCGAGTTCTACTTCTGCGATGCCTACTGGCCCGCCTTCCGGAAGATTGACCTGCTGCGGGCGGTACGGGCCTACCAGCAGCGCAAGCGCCGCTTCGGCACGTAGCCGTGGCCCGGGTCCCGAAGCGGCAGCGCTGCCGCTTCGGCACCTGACCCCTTCTCCCCCCCTGGACAAGAAGCACGTGGCGGCCGTCCTGGAG
>JAKEHP010000227.1 GCA_022614955.1 Candidatus Methylomirabilota bacterium | reverse complement strand
GGGTGCCGGGCCAAATGACGAGCATCACAAGCGCCCTCGGCGCCGCCGCCCTTTCCCCGGGCCGGCCGCTCCTTCACCCGATGCGAGGAAAGGGCGGCGTCGCGGCCAGCCCCGGGCGGGCGGCGGCAGAAGGGCGGCCGGAGGCGTACGCAGTTTGTACGTTGAGGACCGCCGACGACCGAGAACAAAGTGAGGCGACGTCAGTTGGCCCGGCACTAGCATGGCCGCGGCCGGCCGCCTCACCCGGCATCTACGCTCTCCCCGGGAGGTGCCGTGCCCCCTGCCGCCCCGCCGCATCCCCGCGGTAGCCGCGCGCCCCGACCGGTTCGGCGTGGCCGGCGTCGGGGCCGCTCCGGCCCCCGCAAGCGCCTCGTCCTCTTTCTGCCCGCCGACCTCGTGAAGGCCCTGCGGGGCCAGGCCGCGGCGCGCGCGGAGCTGCTCGAGGCCACCCTAGAGGCCCTCCTCCGGCGCAGCCTGCGCGGGGCACGGGAGGCTCGACCATGAGCAGCGGCAGCCGCGAGCTGCGCATGGATCCCACCACGCGGACCTGGATCCTGGTCGGAAAGCCCCCCCAGGAGCCGGCGGGCAAGCAGGCGCCGGAGGCCTGCCCGTTCTGCCCCGGCCGCGAGGGGGACACCCCGGCCACCATCGCCGCCATCACGGGCCCCGATGGGGCGTGGCGCGTCCGCTGCTTCCCGGACCGCGCCCCGATCTTCCGGATCGAAGGGCCCTTCGATCGCGCGGGGGAGGGCCTCTACGACCGGATGCGCAACGTCGGGGCCCACGAGGTCATCGTCGAGTCCCGGGAGCACGGCCGACGCCTGCCCCAGCTCAGCGACGCCGAGCTGGCGGACGCCCTCCGCCTCATCCAGGGGCGCGTGAGCGACCTGCACCGGGACCCCCGCTTCCGGTACGTCCTCCTCTTCCGGAACCAGGGCCCGCTGGCTGGCTCCCTCATCGACCACCCCCACTCCCACCTGGTCGGGACCCCCGTCATCCCCCGGCGGCTGGAGCAGGAGCTGCGCTGGGCGAAGCAGCACTTCGACTACAAGGAGCGCTGCCTGGCCTGCGACATCCTCCATCAGGAGCTGCGGGACGGCCGCCGGCTGGTGGAGGCCACCCCCAGCTTCGTCGCCCTCTGCCCCTTCGCCCCCCGCTTTCCGTACGAGACCTGGCTCTTCCCGCGCCGCCACCAGCACGCCTTCCCCCGCTGCGCCCCGGACGGGGAGACGGGCCTCCCCGGACTCGCCGCTTTGCTGCGGCGGACGCTGGCCCGCATCGAGCACCTGGTGTCGGACTACCACCTCGTTCTGCACGACGCCCCGAACGAGCAGGCGGAGCGACCGGCCGGCGACTGGACCACGCTGCGGGACGATTTCCACTGGCACCTGGAGCTCCTACCCCTGACGGCCCGTATCGCCCGGCTGCAGCGGGAGGAGGAGTTCTACGAGAACCCGGTGCCCCCCGAGGAGGCGGCGGCGGCGTTGCGGGCCGCCCCGGTGGGGTAAGGAACCTGGATGGGAGGAGGATGGCCCTACTGCCTCGCGGGAGCCGGGCGGGGGAGGAGCTCGGTCAGAAACTCCCGGACTCCCTGTGGCCGCTTCGCCGGGTCCTTCTCCAAACAGCGGAGGAGGGCGCGGCTAAAGCCCTCCGGGAGCTCCGGCACTCGGGTGGCAGGCGACGGGGCCGGCGTGTGGAGGTGATGGTAGAGAACCTCCCCTTCCGTGAAGGGGGGGGCCCCTGTGGCCATGTGGTAGAGGGTGCAGGCCAGCGCGTACAGGTCGCTCTGGGCGGTCATCCCCTTCCCCTGGATCTGCTCCGGCGCCATGTACGGGGGGGTGCCCCGGATCGTGGTGGTCGCAGCGAGCGCCCGCTCCCGGGTCTTGGCCAGCCCGAAGTCCATGATCTTTACCGCCTGGCTCTTGCTTACCATGATGTTGGCGGGCGTGATGTCGCCGTGCACCACCCCGCGGGCGTGGGCGTGCAGCAGGCCGGCGCCCGCCTGCTTGGCCACATAGACAACCTCGGGCAGCCCAAACCGCGGGCGCTTTCCCAGGAGAGCCATCAGGGTTTTCCCCTCCACGTACTCCATCACCAGGTAGAGGCCCTGCCCGGCGTCCCCGGCGTCGTAGAGGGTCACGATGTTGGGGTGCAGCAGCGAGGCGGCGATCCGCGCCTCCCCGTGGAACTCCTCCACCGCCTTCATGTTCGCCTGGATGGCGGCCGGGAGGACCTTGAAGGCCACGGGGCGCTTCAGGAGGGTGTCCTCCGCGAGATAGACGATCCCCATCCCGCCCCGCCCCAGCTCCCGGACGATCTTGTACCGCTCCGGCTGGGTCGTCGCGGGCCGCGGGACGCCCCGGGTGGGAGCCCCCGCCGCGGTCCCCCGCTCCTTCAGGGCGGCGATCCGCGCCGGGACGTCCCGGTAGTTCAGGCGGGAGGCCATCACCTTCTCGTAGAGGGGCAGGGCCAAGTGGACCTCGCCGCCCTTCTCGTGGGCGAGGGCCAGCAGGTAGTAGATCTCCAGGCTGTCCGCCGTGGGGGGCGTGGCCGCCACCACCTTCTGCAGCTTCTCCTTGGCGAGGCCGTACATCTCCGTCTCCAAGAAGATCTGGCCGAGGGCGGCGCTCGCCTCCAGGAAGCGCTCGGAGGCGGCCGGCACCTGCTGCAGCGTGGATACAGCGGCCTCCATGTCCCCCAGCTCCTTGAGGAGCATCCCGGCCTCGAAGTGCTCCCCCGCCGCCTTGTGGGCGGCCGCCGCCTTGGCCGTGGCCCCGGCCCGCCGGTAGAAGCGGGCCGCCTCGCCAAATCGGCGGGCCCGCTCAAAGGCGGCCCCGGCCTTGGCGGGGTCTCCCCCACTCCCGAACATCTCCGCTGCCTGGTCCAGATCCCCCGCCAGCGTGAACATCTCCCCGGCCTTCTCGTACTCCTGAAGCCCGGCATACAGCTCGCCGGCCCGGCCGTGCGCCTTCCCCCGCGCAAAGGCGGCGGCCGCCTCAGCGGGACGCCCGTCCTCCAGGAGCTCCTCCCCCCGGATCAGCTCCACCTCCCCGGCCGCGCCGAGCCGCTCGGCCACCTCGCGCGCCTTGCCGAACAGCCGGTGCTTCTTGTAGAGGACCAGGGCCTCCTGGAGCTTGCCCGCCCGGACGAAGCAGTCGGCCGCCTCCCGCTCCGCGCCGACCTCCTTGAGGATCTGGGCGGCGGGCTCCAGGATCCCGGCCTTCACGTAGAGGGCGGCGCAGCGGCGGGCCGTCTCCTCCGCGGCCGCCTGGCGCTCCGGGTTGAGCTCGATGCGCCCGCCCGCCCGCTGGCGCTTCACGACGTTCGCCAGCAGCTCCGCGGCCCCCCGCTCGTCCCCGGCCCGCTCGAGCAGGGCGGCCGCCTGCTCCGGGCGGTCCAACCGGCTCACCAGGGTGGCGGCCTTCCGGTAGTCGCCCGCTCGCTCGTGGCAGCCCGCGGCCGCGGCCAGATCGCCCGCTTTCTCGTAGAGCCCCGCGGCCCGGCCGAATTGCCCCATCCCCTCCCGTACCGCCGCCGCCAGCGCAGACTCCCCGGCCAGCTCGTACTTCTGGGCCGCCTGGGAATGCTGGTTCAGACGCGCGTGCAGCGCCGCCGCCTCCTTGTGGCAGCCCCCCTTGGTGTAGGCGGCGAAGGCCTGATCGGTCGCGCCCATCTCCTCGTAGCAGGCCCCGGCCGCGGCGAGATCCCCGGCCCGCTCGTAGCGCCAGGCCTGGCGCACCAGGCCGACCTGCCCGGTCATCCGGGCGGCGCCGGAGCCGAGGCGCTGCTGGAGCACGGGCCAGAGGTACCGGCGGGCGATGGAGAGGGCCAGCAGGAGGAGCAGGGCGACGACGGCGTACCGGAGGAAGGGGATCTGGTTGAGGGCCCAGCCGGACTGGGCCACCTGGCGGCGGAACTCTCCCGCGGGGGCGGCCAGGGCCGGCCCCGCCCAGGCCAGCAGGGTCACCAGCAGGCCAGCCAACGAGGAGGCAAGGGTGCGATGAGTGAACCGCACGCCACTCCTTACGCCCGGACGGGACGGCCGGGAGGGGCTGTCCCCTCCGCCAGATGGACGGTGAGCTCCAGGCCCCCTACGGCGATCACGTCCCCATTCCCCAGGAGATGCTCCCCCACCCGATCCCCGTTCACCCGGGTCGGAGTGAGTCCCCCCAGGTGAGTCAGGCGGAACCGCCCATCCGGCTCGCGGGTGATCCGGGC
>JAKEHP010000226.1 GCA_022614955.1 Candidatus Methylomirabilota bacterium | reverse complement strand
CCGCCAGCCGCCCTCGATCCACGCGGACCGGCAGGGGGCCGGCGCGTAATAGACCGGCGGGGGGGAGTAGTAGTAGACCGTCGGGGGATAGTAGTAGACGGGGTAGACCGGCACGGCGTGGTAGAAGACGTGGGGATGGCTGACGTGATGGAGGAAGAAGACCGTTGCCGCTCCCGCCGCAAAGCCGGTCCCGAACCTGCGGCCGGCTTCCGCCGGGGCGGTCAGCGGCCCCAGGACCATCACCGCGGCCAGACAAAACGCTATGAGTGTCCGCATCGTTCCCTCACCTCCCCTCTGGACCCAGCTCTGCACGGATCCTACCAGCCTTAGACCCCGCAAGGCAAGGGGGGTTGAATCGGCGCAGAGCCAACTCGGGCCACTCTATCCCCACTGACGGACCCATGCTCCTCTCTATTCGGCCCGGCCACGCCCGGGGGAGGCCGGGGCTTGATTTTTCCAGACCCCCGCCATAGATTGTAGGCGACTCCCAAGAGGTTTCGGGCCACGGGCCTGCAGCGATCTCCCTCGGGAGGCCGGGCCTCCGAGGAACGCACGATCCCCGTACGGGATTCCAGGCGCCGGGGGACGGGGTCACTTGGGAGTCATTGGTTTTTCCCCGCTCCTCCCCTTCGTCCCTTCCCCCCTTCGTGGATCCCACAGGTAAAGCCCAACGGTAGCGGCTGCCAGCAGGACCGTGAGTCCCGTGATGGTTGCCTGCGAGAGGCCCGGGTAGACCAGGGGCTCGATGTATCGCGCAATGAAGGCGGGCTCCTCCCCGACCGGCAACCGGCCGCGGCGGAGCCAGACCTCCAGGGCCGTGAGGGGGCAGAGGAAGGCGAACCCTTGGATGAAGACGGCCAGGCAGACGGTGGCGAGGTGGACCGTCCGTGCCCGGCGCCAGCGCAGGAAGAGGATCGGCCCTGCGATGAGGAACACGATATAGAGGAAATGGACCAGAACCACCAGATCGGCCGCCCAGGCGGTCATCGCCTTCCTCCCGGCCTGTCTTGTATTTTCCCCCCGCCGCGGCTATCCTGGGGGCCGCCGCGCCGGGCCCCGGTCCTGCTGTTCCCCGCGCACCAGGCCACAGGAGGTCACGGGTATG
>JAKEHP010000225.1 GCA_022614955.1 Candidatus Methylomirabilota bacterium | reverse complement strand
CGGGCGGAAGATGAGGATCATGATCAACAGGGAGAAGGCCAGGATGTCCTTGTACTCGGCCCCGAAGGCCCCGCCCGTCAGCATGGAGAGGTAGGAGCCGGCGAAGGCCTCCAGCAGTCCCAGGACCAGACCGCCCGCCATGGCGCCGGGAATGTTCCCGATGCCCCCCAGGACGGCCGCCGTGAACGCCTTGATGCCCGGGACGAAGCCCGTATAGGGGTTGATGACGCCGTACTGGACGCCAAAGAGGACCCCGGCCGCCCCCCCCATGGCCCCGCCGATGAGGAAAGTGAGAGAGATAATGCGGTTCACATTAATGCCCATGAGGCTCGCAGTGGCCTGGTCCTCGGCCACGGCCCGGATGGCCTTGCCCATCTTGGTCCGGTTGACGATCAGGGTCAGGCAGATGAGCATCCCGATGGCGGCCACGATCACGATAATGGACTTGAGGGAGATGTCAAAGGTCTCGCCGAAGTGGATCCGGATGTCGAAAAAGTCCACCGAGGGATAGACGAGGTGGAAGGCGTTGCGCCAGAGGCTCTCCACAAGCCGGACGGCATCCTGCAGGAAGAAGGAGGCGCCGATGGCCGAGATGAGCGGAACCAGGCGGGGCGCCGTCCGGAGGGGGCGGTAGGCGACCCGTTCCAGCCCCACGGCCAGCAGGCCGCTGGCCGCCATGCCGACCGCCACCAGCAGGACAATCAGGAGGAGGGGCGGGACGCTCCCCAGCCACCCGGCGGCTTTCAGCCCCAGGAGGACCTCCGCCCCGATGAAGGCCCCCACCACGAAGATCTCGCTGTGGGCGAAGTTGATGAGCTGCAGGACCCCGTACACCATCGTGTACCCGAGGGCAATGAGGGCATACATGAAGCCCAGGATGAGCCCATCCACCAGCACCTGGGGAAACATGGCGATGGCGACGTCCATGCGTGCTCCAGTGGGCCGGCAACAGCAAGGGGGCGGTTGCCCGCCCCCCTGGTGTCGTGGCAAGCCTCAGGCTACTTCTTCAGCGCCGCCGGGGCAGTGATCTCGAGGGTCTTGACCAGCTTGTTCTCCGCCCACTTGCCTGGATCGTCGGATCCCACCACCAGGACGAAGTAGCCGGCCTTGGCCCGGTCACCCTTCTCGTCGAAGGTAATGGTCCCGGTGAGCCCCTTGTGGCCCTTGGTCGCCCGCACGGCCTTCGCGACCTGCTCCCGGGTCGGCTTGTCCCCCTTGTTGGCGTTGATGGCCTTCTCGACGGCCTTCAGGATGATGGCCGCCGAGTCGTAGGCCTCGGTCGCGTAGGGCTCGGGGTCCTTCTTGAACTTCGCCTTGTGGTCGGCGATGAACTTCTTGGCCTCCGGGAAGACCGTGGCGGGGCCGGCCGTCGTCGTGTAGTGGATGCCGACGGCCGCCTTGCCGGCGATCTTCGCCATATCGCTGGAATCCATCCCGTCGGGCCCCAGGAACTTGCCCTTCACGCCCTTCTCCCGCATCTGCTTGAGGAAGACGGCGCCCTGGTCGTAGATGCCGCCGAAGTAGATCAGGTCGGGGTTCTTGGCCTTCATGGGCGTGATGATGGGGTCGAAGTTGGCCTTCTCCTCGGTCCCCTCGAAGCCAAGAATCTGGATCTTATGCACCTCGGCTGCGGTCTTGAAGAACTCGGCCACGCCCTGGCCGTAGGTGGTCTTGTCGTGGATCACGTAGGCGGTCTTGGCCTTGAGGGCGGTCTTAGCGAACTCCGCCCCCACCTGCCCCTGGACGTCGTCCCGCCCGCACACCCGGTTGACATTGGGAAGGTTCCGATCAGTGATGACTGGGTTGGTGTTGGCCGGGGAGACCATGACCAGGTTGTCTTCCTTATAGACCTCGGAGGACGGGATGGCCACGCCCGAGTTCAGGTGACCCACCACCGCGAGGATATCCTTGTCGGCCATGAGGTTCCGAGCATTGGCCACGCCCACGTCGGGCTTGGCCTGGTCGTCGAAGGGCACCACCTCCACCCTGAACCCGAGCTTCTCGACCGGGCCCTTCAACTGTTCGACGGCCAGTTGAGTCCCGAGCTTGATCGCTTCACCCAGGACAGCCTGTCCCCCCGAAAGGGGGCTCTGGGTGGCGATCTTGATGGTCCCCTTCTGCTGGGCCTCGGCCGGCGGCCCCATCAGGAGCGCCACCCCTGCGGCCAGCACGATCAACGATTGTATCAGTCTACCGTTCGCCATATTGTTCTTCTCCCTTTTTCACCGGTCACCCATGACACCGTGTGCGCCCCGCTCTGGTCTCGCCTCTCACCTCCTTCGCCAGGGCCACCTGGCCCGGCCGCGGGCTAACCCTACCGTGCCCCCGCGGGTAAGTCAAGCCGGGGAGCCCTCGGCCGGCTCCCGCAGGCCCTCCAGCCCCTCCACCCGCCGCAATGCCCCCAACGACACTGCCCCGATCCGCCGCATGCAAGGTGGGTCCACCGTGAGATCCAGGACAGTCGAGGGCACCCCCACCGGGCATGCCCCGCCGTCGAGGATAACCTCCAGATGGCGCAGGAGATCCGCGGCCACCTCCTCCGCCCGCCGAGGCGGGGGCTCGCCCGTCCGGTTGGCACTGGTCCCGGTGACCGGACCACCCAGCAGCTTTAGGAGGGCGAGCGCCACCCGGCCAGCCGGAACCCGGACCCCCACGGTCCCGGTCCCGCCGGTCACTGCCTCGGGCAGGTCCGACCGGGTCCGGAGGATGAGGGTGAGGGGTCCCGGCCAGAACCGCCTCGCCAGCGCGAGGGCGAGGTCCGGCACCTCGGCGGCCACCCGCCCCAGGTCTTCCTGGCCCGGAAGGAGCAGGGGAATGGCCTTCTCCCGGCCACCCTTTGCCCGCACGAGCCGCCCGACGGCCTCCCCGTTCAGCGGGTCGGCGCCCAGGGCGTAAAGGGTATCAGTCGGAAACACGACCAAGCGGCCCGCCCGCAGGGCCACCGCTGCCTCTTCCAACGCCCCCGCCGTCTCGACCGGTAGGCGCCGGTGTTCAGCCGCCACGGTGGTCCCAGACCGGATGGCGTCGGGCGTTTCCATATAGACGCCTATCCTCCGCGTCTTCTTCAGGCCCTGCCCGGCCCCAGGTCCCGGACCCCCTCCGATCGGCCGCCCCGCAGGCGCTCGGGGGAGACACCACACCCTCCAGCCCCAAGGGACCTCAGGATCTGGGTGCAGGCAGACCGCGGGAAGCGACCGGCCTGAAAACCCGGCTTGGCGAGGTGTGCGCAAACAGTGTTTCCAACCCCGGGAAGGCAGGGCGAAATATAGCCCATCCTTTCCTGAACCGTCAACAGGATTCTTGGCGCCCGGGCCCGCTCCTCCCCCGGACGGAGCCCGCGGCGAGGACCTCCAAGAATGCCCGCGTTGCCGCGGCGACATCGGGGGCCGCCACGATGGCCGAGATGACCGCCACACCGTCGGCACCGGCTGCCAGGACCTCCGGCACCCGCTCCAGGGTGATCCCGCCAACCGCCAGGATCGGCAGACGGGTGGCCGTCCGCACGGCCTGGAGCCCCTGCGGCCCGAGGACGGGGCGGATGCGTTCCTTCGTGCCCGTGGGGTAGGCGGGGCCGACGCCGAGATAATCAGCCCCCGCTTCCTCGGCGGCGGCGGCCTCCTCCGGCCGATTGGTCGAGACCCCCAGCATGTGGCCGCCCCCGAGGAGAGGGCGGGCGAGCGCTGCCGGGAGGTCCTCCTGCCCCAGGTGGACGCCATCCGCGCCAGCCGCGAGCGCCAGGTCCAGGCGATCGTTGATGACGAGGAGCGCCCCGGCGTCCCGGCAGGCTGCAGCCAGCGTCCGGGCGGCCTCGAGGAGCCGCCGCAGGTCACCCCGCTTGTCCCGGAGCTGGAGGAAGCGGGCGCCCCCCCTCAGGGCCGCCTCACCGAGCGCCTCGTGGCTCCGGCCCGAAACGACCTCATCCGTGATGACGCAGAGAGCGTGGGCTGGATCCCGCGGGAACATCATGAGGCGCTAGGCGGAGGCCTCGGTGAGGCGCTCCACGAAATTGGTGGAAACGGCGCCTTTGACGAAGTCGGGGTGGTCCATCACCCGGAGGTGGAACGGGATAGTGGTCTTGATCCCCTGGACCACGAACTCCTGAAGCGCCCGCCGCATCCGGCTGAGGGCCTCGGCCCGATCCTCCCCCCGGACGATCAGTTTCCCAATCAAGGAGTCATAGTAGGGCGGGATCGTGTAGCCGGCATAGGCGTGGGTGTCCACCCGGACGCCCGGCCCCCCCGGGAGCCGCAGCGCGGTGATCTTCCCCGGTGAGGGGAGAAACCCCTCGGGGTCCTCGGCGTTCACCCGGCACTCGATGGCGTGGCCGCGCAGGGCGACCTCTCCCTGGCGCAAGCGGAGGCGCTCCCCGGCCGCGATGCGGACCTGGAGCTTCACCAGGTCG
>JAKEHP010000224.1 GCA_022614955.1 Candidatus Methylomirabilota bacterium | reverse complement strand
GCACTCGTTCCCGAACCCCTCGAGGGAGAGTTGCGGATCCTCCTCCGGCGGCCGGAGCTCGAGGACCTGGAGCGGCCGGAGGGAGCGGTGGAGAAAGACCGGCCGCTCCACCCCTTTCGCCGTCACGTTCCGGATGGCGTTGTCCATTCGCACCGCCTGGGCCCAGTCCTCGGGGTAGTGGTCGCGGAGCTCGAGCCAATAGGTCCCCGCGTGGTACGGGCAGAACACGCAGGCCGATTTTTTCGGGACCGGGAGATCCTGGGCCCGGATCAGGTCCACGCAGTCGCCCCGGCCCATCCGGGCGTCCACGAGCGGGTAGGCGTTCCGGATCAACGGGGTCCTCGAGGGGCGCATCCGGTGGGCCTCCTCCACGGAGATCCCGAGGAGCGCCAGAACCTCCCGGCGGACCCGCTGCCGGGGCCGGACCCCAAGGAGCTCCCGGAGCTTCCGCTGGATCGGCCGGATTTTATACTCGGCCGTGCATTGGCGGTGGAGAGGAGAGACCCCGTGGATCTCGGAGGGCGTCCAGGCCGGGATTGAGGACCAGCGGGCCCCGGGGTCCTGGCGAAGCACCTGGTCGGAGAGCCGGCCGGCCGTCACCCGGAGCACGGGGATCCCCCGGGCGGCCGCCCAGGGCTCGAGCCGCTCGAGGAAGCGGTACACCCAGGCCGGCTCGTCCTGGGTGTCCGCAAAGATCGCCACCTCCGCCCGAGGGCAGCCGCGGAGGCCGAGCGCGGAGAGGATCAGGAGCGCCGTGGACTGTACGCCGGCGCCGAGGCTGATGTAGGTGTACGGGCTATGGGCAGCCGTGCTCACCGCGGCATCCCCTCCGGCCCCACCACAAGGATCCCGGTCTCCTCCTCCCCGGTCGCGCAGCCCCAATGGACCTCGATCGCCTTGGCCGTGTAAGCCCGCATTTCGCGGCAGAGCCGCCGGGCCTCCGGATCCGCCCCGGGCCCGAGGACGAGGAGGCAAGTGAAATCCCCCGGGGCGAACCCCTCGCCGCAGGCCGGGCACTCCACGCCGATCGTGGGATGGTCCGCTCGTTTCGGCCCCATCTTCTGCATCCGCGCCAGGAGTTTCCGGCGGGTCTCGGCGTCCGG
>JAKEHP010000223.1 GCA_022614955.1 Candidatus Methylomirabilota bacterium | reverse complement strand
GTCGTCCACCTCCTGCGCGTACAGGATGAGGCCGTTCAGCTCGGCGCTGAAGAGCCCCTCGGTCAGGGCCAGCGTGGCCTTGGTCCGCGACAAGCGAAAGAGGAGGTCTCGGAAGCCGTGGTTGCCCCACGGGAGCGCCACGAGCGACAGGGTGGCGCCGACGACGACGGCGGCAATCCCGAGGAGCAGGGCGGGCACGATGAGCCGGTAGAGGGACCAGCCGGCGGTCCGGAGGGCCAGCACCTCGCTGTCGGCAGCCAGGCGGCCGTAGGCGCTGAGGGTGCCCAGGAGCACCGCCATCGGGACGGTGATGACCAGGAAGGAGGGGAGGAGGTAGAGGAACAGAGTGAGGACCATCCCCGCCGGCACGCCCCGCGTCACGATCAGCTCCATGAGCTTCAGGAGTCGGCCACTAAAGAGGACCACGGTAAAGAGGAGAAGGCCCAGCCCGAGCGACGAGAGCATCTCGCGCAGGATGTAGCGGTCCACGATGCGCATCGGCTCCTCCGGCCCGCCATCCTACCCGAGCCGGGTCGAAACTTCACGGGAAAACTCCCCCCCTTGCCACTGCCACCGGGGGCTGGTATAGGTCGGCCACCGGGCCGAAGGGGGGCCGGCGCTGGGGGGGAGGGATATGCCATGGGTATCCCATTGCACTGCAGCCATCGAAAACGAGCGTCCTATGGGTAAGGCGCGTCTCTGTGTGCTGAGTTGTCTGGCAGTTCTGCTCGCGATCTGCCCTTCGTTGGCGGCTATTCAGCTTGAACCGGTTCTGACGGGTCTATCCAGCCCACTCTACCTGACCAGCGCACGCGACGGCACGAACAGGCTGTTCATCGTCGAACAGCCTGGTCGGATTCTCGTCCTCCAGCCCCTGGCGACGATCCCGACGGTCTTCCTCGATATCACCTCGCGGGTCCGGTCCGGGGGAGAGCAGGGATTGCTTGGTCTCGCCTTTCATCCCGGTTACGCCACCAACCGCCGCTTCTTTGTGAACTACACGCGCCGGCCCGACGGTTCCACAGTCATCGCCGAATATCGAGCGTCCGGCGCCAATCCCAACATCGCGGACCCTCTGGAAACTCAGCTGCTGGTAATCTCCCAGCCCTTCGCGAATCACAACGGCGGAATGATCGAATTCGGGCCGGACGGGTTCCTCTACATCGCTCTGGGGGATGGCGGTTCCGGCAACGACCCGGACAACCGCGCCCAGAACATCAATGAGCTGCTCGGGAAGATCCTTCGGATTGACGTGAATACCCCGTCGGGCTCCCAAATGTACTCTTCGCCGCCTTCCAATCCCTTCTTCGGGAGCACGCCAGGCCTGGATGAGATTTTCGCACTGGGCCTTCGGAACCCGTGGCGGTTTTCGTTCGATCGCGTGACGAGTGACCTTCTGGTGGGGGACGTCGGCCAGAGTGCCCGCGAGGAAATTGACCTCGTGACGCTCGGAGGCAACTATGGCTGGCGTGTCTTCGAGGGCACGCTCTGCACGGGTCTCGATCCTCCCTCCTCGTGCAGCGCCCCTGGCTTTACCCCTCCGATACGCGAGTACGACCACTCCGCGGGGCGCTGTTCAATAACGGGAGGATACGTTTACCGAGGCGCGCGATCGAGCCTGCCCGTGGGGGCCTATGTCTACGGCGACTTCTGCACAGGTGAGATACTTCAGCTATTGCCACCGACGAGTGGAGGCACGGAAACCGTGCTGCTCGACACCACCCTGAACATCTCGTCATTCGGTGAAGATGAGGCCGCAGAGCTTTATGTGGTTGGACTCGGGGGCACCGTTCATCGAATAACCGCTGCGCCCCCGCCCCAAGGTGGGGGTGAGACAGGGGGGTGTTTCATCGCGACAGCGGCCTTCGGCTCCCCGCTGGCCCGGGAGGTCCAGGTCCTGCGCCAGTTCCGGGACCGATACCTGTTGACCAACGGCCTGGGACGGTCCCTCGTCGCCGCCTACTACCGGCTTAGCCCGCCGCCCGCCCGCGTCATCGCGGCGAATGGCGTTGTGCGGGGGGCCACCCGTGGAGCCCTGCGGCCGCTCGTCTGGTGGGCACACCTGGCCCTGGACACGCCGGCCCTCGCCCTCGCGCTCGCTGGAGGTGGGCTCGTGGCCGGCGGCGGGGCTTGTGTTTTCGCGGTCCGCCATCCTATCCGAGCCGGGTCGAAACTTCACGGGAAAACTCCCCCCCTTGCCACCGCCGCGGGGGGCTGGTATAGGTCGGCCACCGCGCGGGAGGGGAGGGTCGGCGATGGAGGGAGGGACGTCGCAGCCGGTGCCGCGGCCGCTGCTGGGGTTTGCCGCGGCCTTCGCCGCGGGAGCCCTGCTGGCGGATCGGTGGGGGTCGCCGCCGGTTCCCCTCCTCGCTGTCCTGGCTGCCCTGCTCCTCACGGCCGCCGTCTGGTGGCGCGCCCGCCAGCCGGCGGCGGCCCTCTTCGCCCTCCTCGCGGCCTTCGCCTTGGCCGGGGCGCTCCGCCTCCTGGCCGTGGCCCACCCTCCCGACCCCACCCACCTGGCCCACCTGCCGACCGACTGGACCCCCCGCCGCTGTCGCCTCGCCGGCCGCATCGCTGCTCCCCCCGAGGAACCGATCCCGGATGCGCCCGGGGCGGGAGTGCCGGACCGCCTCGTCCTGCGGCTCGAGGCTGAACGGCTCGCCTGCAGCCCGGAGGCCGTGCCGGTGACCGGCGGCGTCCGCCTCGCCCTCTACGAAGCGCGGGGGGAGTACCGGACCGGCGATCGAGTGGAGGGGACCTTCCTCCTGCGGCGGCCCCGGGGGACCATCAACCCGGGCGGCTTCGACTACCGCCGCTTCCGCCAGGTCCAGGGGGTCGCCCTCGAGGGCTGGGCCCGGGAGACGCAGGCGGAGTTAGCGGTCGAGCCGGTCCCGGGGGCGTGGCTCCACCGGGCCATCGCGGCCCTCCGGAAACGAATGCTCCTCCGCCTCCAGGAGGCGGTGAGCGGGGAGGAGGGGGCGCTGCTCCGGGCCATCGTCCTCGGGGACCGGTCGGGGCTGTCCGAGGCGACCGTCACCGCCTTCCGGGACTCGGGGACGTATCACATCCTGGCCATCTCCGGTCTCAACGTGTCGCTCCTGGCGGGAGCGTTCCTCCTGCTCCTCCGGGGTGTGCGCGTCCCGGCCCGGGCCTCTGCCGCGGCTGCCGTCCTCCTCGTCGTGTTCTACGCCGCCCTGGCGGGGGGAAGCCCGTCGGTCATTCGGGCGGCGGTCATGACGGCCGCGGTCCTCTTCGCCCTCATGCTGGAGCGACAGGCCGATCTGTTCAATAGCCTGGGGCTGGCTGCCCTGCTCCTGCTGGCCGCTAACCCCCTGAGCCTCTTCGACGCCGGCTTTCAGCTCACCTTCGCCGCGACAGCGGCCATCGCGGCGGTAGCGGATCGGGTCCCGCTCACCCATCTGCCGCGGCCGGCGCGCTGGCTGCTGCTCTCGTTAGCCGTCTCGGCGGCGGCGACGCTCGGGACGCTCCCGATCCTGGCCGTCCACTTCCAGCGGGTCTCCCTGAGCGGCGTTTTGGCCAACCTCCTCATCGTTCCCTTGAGTGGCGTGCTTACCGCCCTCGGGATGCTGGAGGCCCTTGCCCTGGCGCTTCACCCGGCTGGCATCCCGGGTCTGGCGGACCTGCTGCGCCTGGTGGCCGCGAGTCAGGTGGGCGCGGCTCGCCTCTTCGCTGCCCTCCCGCTGGCAACGCTCCAGGTCTACCCGCCGACGCTCCTCATGATTGCGACCTACTACGGGCTGGCCCTGAGCCTGGCCGTCCGGAGCCTCACGCGGTGGCGTCTTCCTTTGGCAGGCCTGTTGGCTCTCGTCCTCCTCGGGCAGGTCGCCTGGAAGGTGTGGCCGCCCCGCGCCTCCGCCCTCACGGTCACATTCCTGGACGTGGGGGAGGGGGACAGTATCCTGGTGGAGGGGTCGGGCGGGGGTCTCATCCTGGTGGATGGGGGAGGGGTCTACGACGACCGGTTCGACGTGGGCGACCGAATCGTGGTCCCCTACATCCTCTCGCGGTGGCGGTCCCGGCTGGATCTCATCGTCCTCACCCACCCGCAGCCTGACCACCTGAACGGGCTCCAGGCGGTCCTCCGCCGCCTCACCGTGGCCGAGGTCTGGGAGTCGGGGATCCCTTCGCCCGCACCGGCCTATCGCTTCCTGGTGGAGACCCTCCGGGCGCGCGGGGTCCCGTTGCGCGCGGTGGCCGCCGGGGCGACGCGGCGCGTCGGCCCCGACACAGAGCTCACCGTCCTGCACCCGCCACCGAACCTGTTTGTGCCCCGCCGGGGATCGCGGGCCTCCCGCGTGAACAACAACTCGGTCGTCCTGCTCCTCCGGCACCGGGACCAGCGCCTGCTCCTCACCGGCGACATCGAGGCCGAGGCCGAGACGCACCTCGTTGCCAACGGGCCCCTCCACCCCGTGATGGCCCTGAAGGTCCCGCACCACGGCAGCCGGACGAGCAGCACGGCCCCCTTCCTGGACGCCATTAGACCCTCGATCGCTGTCATCCAGGTCGGGTTCGCGAACCGCTTCGGCCATCCCCATCCCGACGTCCTGGCCCGCCTCCAGGCGGTCGGGGCCCGGGTCTTCCGGACCGACCGGCACGGCGCCGTGCGGCTTCTCCTCGATGGCGATCTCCTCACGGTTGTCCCGACGGTCGAGCTGCCACCGGAGTGAGGCGGGGCAGGGCTTTCCGACCGCCGCCCCCCTCCTCCGCCCGATGCCCGGAAAGGGCTGCGTCGGGGGGCAGCGGTCGCGCCCTGCCCCGCACCCATGGCGGGGGCCGGCAAGCCCGGCCCGCCGTGGTGATGCCTACCACAGCACGAGGATGATCCCCGCCAGCGTCACCGCCATGCCCGCGAACGTCGTGGGCGTGCCCGCCTCCCCCAGAAGGAGCCAGCCGAGGAGGACGCCCCCCATCACCTCCTGGCTGGCGATGAGGCTCACCAGGGTGGGGGAGAGGCGGCGAATGGCCGCGTTGTAGAGGGTGTGCCCGAGGGCGAGCGGCAGGAGGGCCTGCAGGGCGACGGCGAAGAGCGGGCCGACCCGGTAGGGGACCGTGAGGGTCGCCACCGCCAGCGGCAGCGTCGTAAGGCCGGCCGTGAGGTACGCCCAGAAGACGTATCGGAGGAGGGGCAGGGCTGCCCGCAGGTGCCGACCCAGGAGGGAGTAGGCGGCGAAGGAGGCGGCCGCTCCGAGGGCCAGTAAATCCCCTCCCAGCATCCGCGCCGTGAGGGTGGGCTCGAAGCTGGCCAGGACGGCGATGCCGGTGACCGTGAGGAGGAGCCCCAGCGTCTGGCGCGCGCGGAGGCGCTCCCCGAGGAAGATCCGCGAGGCGACGACCAGCATGGCGGGAGCCGTATAGGTGAGGGTCAGGGCGTGGGCGATGGTCGTGTAATAGAAAGAGGTGATGAAAGTCAGGAAGTGGAGGGCGGCCACGAAACCCACGGCAATCACTTGCGGCCGAAGGGGCCCGTCCAGCGCGAGGGGGACGCCCCGCATCCGCGCCGCGGTCCCCACGAGGGCCGCCCCGAGCAGGAGCCGGAACGAGGTGACCTCGAACGGCGAGAGGGCCTGGGCGAACCGGACCAGGACGGCCCCCGTGGAGAAGCAGGCCGTGGCGGCCACGGCGAGGCCTGCTCCCTTGAGCTCTTCTCCCTTGAGCATAGGCGCTCCTGTGCGGGCCGCCGCGACCCATCCGGGCTCTCGCAGCCGGTCATCCCTACCACTTCCGGTTCCGGAAGGCCAGCGGTTTCGGCCGGGAATCGGTTTGACTTCCCCCGCCCCCTGTGCTATGAAGGGCGCTGATGGAGCCCGCCGCGCCGCATGTTTACACGGTCAGCGCCTTCACCGCCGAACTGAAGGTTCTCCTCGAAGGTACCTATCCCACCCTCTGGGTCGAAGGCGAGGTGAGCAACTTTAAGCACCACGCCTCCGGCCACATGTACTTCACCCTGAAGGATGCCGCGAGCCAGATCCGCGCCGTGATGTTCCGCACGGCCAACCGGGGACTCAAGTTTCGGCCCGAGGACGGCCTCAGCGTTCTGGTCCGGTCCTCCCTCAGCATCTACGAGCCCCGGGGGGAGTATCAACTCTATGTCGAGCACATGGAGCCGAAGGGCCTCGGGGCGCTGCAACTGGCCTTCGAGCAGCTCAAGGACCGGCTGGCCGCCGAGGGGCTCTTCGACGAGGCGCGCAAGCGCCCGATCCCCCGCCTCCCCCGGCGGATCGGCATCGTGACCTCCCCGAGCGGCGCCGCCATCCGGGACATGCTGAACGTCATTGACCGGCGCTTCGCGAACGTCGAGATCCTCATCTACCCGGCCCGGGTCCAGGGGGAGGGGGCGGCCGAGGAGATCGTGGCCGGGATCACGGCCCTGAACGCCCGAGGAGACCTGGATGTTCTCATCGTCGGGCGGGGAGGCGGCTCCATCGAGGACCTCTGGGCCTTCAACGAAGAGAGCGTCGCCCGGGCCATCGCCGCCTCCAAGGTCCCGGTCATCTCGGCGGTCGGCCACGAGACCGACTTCACCATCGCGGATTTCGTCGCGGACCTGCGGGCGCCCACGCCCTCGGCCGCCGCCGAGCTGGTCGTTGTCCACAAGGCCGAGCTGACCCAGCGCCTGGATGACCTCACGTCCCGCCTGGAGTCCGCCCTGGCCCACCGGGTGAGCGCGGGGCGCCAGCGCCTCACCTTCCTCGCGCGGCACCTGGCCCTCCTGAACCCGGTGGAGCGGGTCCGCCGCCAGCGGGAGCGGGTCGCGGTCGCCGCCGAGACGTTGCGGCTGGGCATCCGGACCCGCTTGAAGCTCTGGGAGGGGGAGATCCGCGCCCTGGCCGGCAAACTGGAGACGCTGAGCCCCCTCGCCATCCTCGGGCGCGGCTACAGCATCACCCGCCTCCTGCCTGACCTGCGCATTGTGAAGGATGCGACATCGGTCCGGGCCGGGGAGGCGGTGACGGTCCTCCTGCACCGGGGGAGCCTCGCCTGCCGGGTGGAAGACACGACCCTCCCGGCCGAGGGGGGCTGAGGTGGCGGACGAGCCGTCCCAGGTCCCCCTCTTCGCGCCGCCTGCGCCGCCCGGTCGCGAGGCCGAGCCGGCGCGTCGGGACGCAAGGCCGTCCATGTCCATCCCCGAGGCCGAGCCGCCTGCCCTGAAATTCGAGGAGGCCCTCTCCCGCCTCGAGGCGGTGGTGGCCCGCCTGGAGGGAGGAGACCTGCCCCTGGAGGATGCCCTCAGCCTCTTCGAGGAGGGGGTGCGCCTGACTCGCCTCTGCACAGCTCGGCTGGAGGAGGCGGAGCGGAAGGTGAGCCTCCTCCTCCGGGACGAGCAGGGGGCGTTGCGGGAGGTCCCCTTCGGCGAAGCCGAGGAGGAGGCCGAGGAGGACGAGTAGCGTGCGGGCCGGGGAGGCGCGGCGCCGCCTGGACCTCCTCCTGGTGGAGCGGGGGTTCGCGCCCACCCGGGAGAAGGCGCGGGCTCTCGTCATGGCGGGGGCGGTGCGCTCCGGCGGGATCCGGGTGGAGAAGGCCGGCGCCCTGCTCGCCGCCGACGCGCCGCTTGAGGTGGCGGGCCCGCCCCACCCCTACGTGAGCCGCGGGGGCGTCAAGCTCGCGCACGCCCTCGAGGCCTTCGGGATCGCCGTTGCGGGCCGCATCTGCCTGGACCTGGGAGCCTCCACGGGGGGCTTCACCGACTGTCTGTTGCAGGCCGGGGCCGCGTCCGTGATCGCCGTGGACGTGGGGGCGGGGCTGCTCGATGCGCGTCTGCGGGCCGATCCCCGGGTCCGGCTCCTGGAGCGGACGAATATTCGGCATCTAACGCCGGCGGACCTGCCCGTCGTCCCGACCCTCGCGACGGCGGACCTCGCGTTTATCTCCTTGACGCTCATCCTCCCGGTCCTCTGGCCGCTCCTGGCTTCCCCCCGGGAGGTCGTGGCGCTGGTGAAGCCCCAGTTCGAAGTTGGGCGGGGTCAGGTGGGTAAGGGCGGGGTCGTCCGGGAGGCGGAGAAGCACCGGGCGGCAGTGCGGAGGGTGGCTGAGGCGGCCGCCGCGGCCGGGTTCACCCTCCGGGGGCTTACCGCCTCACCGCTCCTCGGGCCGAAGGGGAACCGGGAGTTCTTGCTCCACCTGGCCGAAGCCGGGAAGACCCTGGACCTGGGCGCCGCCCTCGAGTCGGTCATCCCGGCGGATCCGACGAGGGTCCGGCGCTCATAGATAGTCGTAGATAAGCTGACTCGCGGGGGGATGGGATAGGCATGAGCCAGCGGGAGATCCGGACCATCGGGATCGTGGCCAAGCCGCACAAGGCGGAGGCCCGCGAGGTCCTGCGTCAACTGATTCCGTGGCTGAAGGCGCGGGACCGGACCATCCTCCTGGACCAGGACACCGCCGCCCTGGCCGGGATGCCCGAGGCCGGTGTGGCGAAGGCCGACCTCCCGGCCCGGGCGGACTTCCTCATCGTCCTGGGGGGAGATGGGACACTCCTGTCGGTCGCCCGCCTCGTGGGGGGGCGGGACGTCCCGATCCTGGGGGTGAACCTGGGAGGCCTGGGATTCCTGACCGAGATCACCCTGGAAGAGCTCTTCCCCCTCCTTGGGGACATCCTGGGCGGGGAGCTCCGGCTGAGCCGCCGGATGATGCTCCAGGTCTACGTCCACCGGCAGGGGGAGCGGGTCGCCGAATACACCGTCCTGAACGATGCCGTGATCAACAAGGGGGCCATGTCCCGGATCGTTGAGCTTGAGACCTATCTGGACGGCGAGTACGTCACCACTTACCGGGCGGACGGCCTCATCCTCTCCACGCCCACCGGCTCGACCGCCTACTGCCTCTCCGCCGGCGGCCCCATCGTCCACCCCACCCTGGAGGCGCTGGTCCTCATCCCGATCTGCCCGCACACCCTCACCAACCGGCCCGCCGTCCTCCCCGGGGGGGCGAAGGTGGAGGTGGTCCAGGGCTCGGAGGGGGAAGACGTCTTCCTCACCCTCGACGGCCAGGTCGGCTTCCCCCTCCGCTATCGGGACGTGGTGGAGGTCCGCCGGGCCGAGCAGCGGATTGCCCTCGTCGCCTCTCCGAAGAAGTCGTACTATCAGGTCCTGCGCACCAAGCTGAAGTGGGGCGAGCGGTAACGGGATGCTCCGCGAACTGGCCATCCGGAACATCGCGCTCGTAGAAGAAGTCCGGGCGGAGTTCGGACCGGGCCTCACGGCCCTCACGGGGGAGACGGGGGCGGGGAAGTCCATCGTCATTGACGCCCTGACGCTTGCCCTGGGGGCTCGGAGCGACCCGGACCTCATCCGGTCCGGGGAGGCGGAAGCGGCCGTGGAGGCTGCCTTCGATGTGTCGGGCATCCCCGCCGTCTCCGCCGCCCTCACCGAGGCGGGGCTCACGGCTCCCGAGGACGGCCTGCTCATCTTGCGGCGCCTGTTGCCGCGGGACGGGAAGGGTCGGGCCTACGTGAACAACCAGATGGTCCCGGCAGCCACGCTCCGGATCCTGGGGGAGTGCCTCGTGGACATCCACGGCCAGCATCAGGGGCGGCTCCTGTTGAGCGCGCGGCGGCACCTGGAGCTGCTCGACGCCTTCGGCGGCACGGCGGAGGAGGCGGCTGCCCTCCGGGAGCGCTACCTGGCGTGGGAGGGGGTGCGGCGCGAGCAGGCAACGCTTCAGGCCGCCGCCCGCGAGCAGGCGGCGCGGCGGGACTTCCTCGCCTTCCAGGTGAGGGAGATTGACGCCGCCCGCCTCGAGGTCGGCGAGGAGGAGCGGCTGCAAGCCGAGCGCCTCATCCTTGCCAATGCCGAGCGGCTGTTCGCGCTGGTGGAGGAGGCCTACGGCGCCCTCGAGGGAGAGGAGGGGGCGCTCCTGGCCCGTCTCAAGGGGGCGGCGGCCCGCCTGGCCGAGGGTGCCCGCTTCGACCCCAATCTGAAACCGCTCCAGGAGTCCTGCATCGAGGCGGAGGCGCTTCTCAAAGATGTCGCCGCCGAGGTGCGTCGGTATCGTTCCAAAATGGACTTTGACCCAGGCCGCCTGGAGGCGATCGAGACCCGGCTGCACGCCATCGAGCGGCTGAAGCGCAAGTACGGCGGGAGCGTTGCCGCCGTCCTCGAGGCCCGAGCGGCCGCGGCCGCCGACCTGGCGCAGATCGAGGAAGCCCCCGCGCGCCTGAAGGCCCTGGCCGTCGAGGAGACGCGGCTCCTCGCGGATCTCTTGGAGCGGGGTCGGCGGCTCTCCCGAAAGCGCGAGGCGGCAGCGGCGAAGCTGTCCGAGGGAGTCCTGGCGGAGCTGCGCGAGCTCGGGATGCCTCGGGCGGCCTTCCAGGTTCGCTTCGACCGGGAGCTGGCCGAGGAGGGGAAGGCGGTGCCGGTCCGGGCGACGGGCCTGGAGGAGGCGGAGTTTCTCCTGAGCGTGAACCCGGGTGAGGAGGTCCGCCCGCTGGCCAAGGTGGCCTCGGGCGGGGAGCTGTCCCGAATCATGCTGGCCCTCAAGGGGATGCTCGCCGAGGCCGATGAGACCCCGACCCTCATCTTCGACGAGGTGGACAGCGGGATCGGGGGCGGAATGGCCGAGGT
>JAKEHP010000222.1 GCA_022614955.1 Candidatus Methylomirabilota bacterium | reverse complement strand
GCGTCGAGACTGCGCGTCGGCAGCGCCCCGGCCCAGGCGAGGGAGAGGGGGCCCAGCGGCCCGGTGTCGAGGAGGTCCGAGATGAGCGGGCAGCGCCCCGGGAACCGGCGGACGAAGCGGAGCGTGACCCGCCGGGGCTGCGCCTCCCCCCGCACCTGCACCGCCACCTCCTCGACCTCGAGCGGCTCCCAGCCCTGCCCGCGGCGAGCGGCGACCGGCGGACCCGGTGACAGGGTCTCCCGGTACAGGTCCACATCGTCGGGGAGGACCGCCGTCATCCCCCAGGCGAGGGAGGGCGTCCGACCGATGACGACCCCCGGGGCGCCGGGCAGGCTCACTCCCGCGACCCGGTAGGGGCCGCCCTTGAGACAGACCGGCAGCCAGATGCCGGGGAGGCCCAGGGGCAGGTGCGGATCAGTGGCCAGGATCGGCTTCCGGCTTGCGGTCCGCGCGCCCGCCACGACCCACGCGTTGCTCCCCACCCAGCCGGCTCCCCATCCGAAGCCATCGAGAGCCGTGCCGGGCCCCGGGAGGCGGGCCGGCGGCGGCCCCGTGAGCGTCGGGCCCCACGCCGGGGACGACGGGAGGAGCGGGGGGCCCTTGCGCAGGAGGGCGATCTCGCCCAGTGCCAGCTCAGCGCGCAACGCAATGCTCAGGCGCCAGGCCACGAGGCGGCCCACGGCGACCGAGTCCGCTGGGCGCCACGGCTCGGGGGTATAGCCCAGGAGGGCGCCCTCGACTGGCCAGGCGCGGCGAGCCTCCACGTCCGCGAGCCACGCGTTCACGCCCGCGGCATAGGCGCCCAGGGCGTCCCGCGTCTCGGCCGATGCTTCCGAGACCTCCGCGACGGCGGCTCCCTCGAGGCCGAGGGCCCGATGGAGCAAATCCATCTGAAGGAAGACCTCACCCGGCAGCGGGAGACTCCGCGCCTCGGGTGTCCCCTCCCCCGGTCCCAGGATTTCGGCCAGGCGGCCGCAGGCGACGCGCCGGTACAGGTCCATCTGAAAGAGCCGCTCGGAGGCAGTCACATACCCGAGGGCCCGGAACAGGTCCCCCGGGTCCCGGGCCTCGATGGTGGGGACACCGCGGGCATCCCGGAAGAGCCGGACGGGAGCGCGCTGACCCGGTAGGGAAAGCGGCCCCGGAGGAACCGGCAGACGCGGCGGTGGCAGGAGGCCGCACCGGCGGCCGAGCGCCCTCAGGAGGAGCTTCACGCGCAGGAAGAGAGGAAACGAGAGAGGCACTAGGAGCCGCCGCGGGTCCGGGACAGCCCTCCGAGGTACTCGAAGGAGGCCACGACGTTCAGCCGGTCAAGGCCCATGGCGTCCGGGAGAGGCGAGTAGGGGGCGGCCCACCGGATGGCATCCACGGCGGCGTCGTCCAGGATGGAGACGCCGGAGGAATCGGCCAGGTGGAGGCGCGTGAGGACCCCATCCCGCTGGATGGCGAACTCGATGACCAGCTTCCCCGTGAGCCCCCGCTCCTGGGCCAACTGGGGGTAGCGCCACTCCCGCTCGACCCGCCGCTTGACCTCCTCCAGGTAGGCAGCGTACTCGTGCGCCCGGGACTCCAGTGCCACGGTGGCCTCCCGGCCGCTCCCCTCTCCCACCCGCCCGGCATCGTAGGGACCGGGGACCGGCGAGACGAGCGCCCGGTTCCCGATGTGCGCGAGCTGCTCCCGGAGGGAGAGACGGGAAGGAGGAGGGGTCGGGAGCGAGGGTGGAGCCGCTGCCTGCGGAGGGCTGGGGACCGAGCGTGGCGCGGTTGCCTCCGGAGCGGGTCGAGCCTCCTTGACGAGCGGCGCCGACACGGGAGGCTCGCTCGGGAGAGAGGGCCCCGGCAGGGGCGGCAGGGGGCTCGTGGGCAGGCGGGGTGTCCCGCGGCTCTCCGCGGAACCGACGGGGCCGGTCCCCGGACCGGGGGCCTTCGCCCTGCTGCTCGACCGTCCGATCGCCTTGGCCCCTGGGGGAGCGGGCTCGGGGCGCCGCGGCGGCGGCTGATCCACGAGCGGGCCGGCCGGCGGCTCGACGAAGCGGACGCGGAGGGGCGTGAGGTCCGGCAGGGGATCAGGGGGCGGGGTGAACTGAAGGAGCCCCAGGAAGCCGGCGTGCAGGAGCGCAGAGGCCGCCAGGAACCGGAGGAGAGGCTGGTCCCGCAGGGTCATCCCCGCCCCCCGCGGCGCCCGGTCCTCCGAAGGCGGACGGCCCGCTCCAGGATCACCGCGGCGTGCTGGCGAGGAAGGTCCGAGCCCCCCGCGGCGCCGAGCATCCGGGCCACCTCGCCCACCCGGTCCTCGCCCTCGAGGCGGTGAACCGACGTCTCCATCCGCCCGCCGCGCGTCCGCTTCTCCACCCGGTAGTGGGCGTCAGCCATCGCCGCGATCTGCGGCAGGTGCGTGACGCACAGGACCTGGCGCCCGCCGCCGACGGCCGCCAGCTTCCGTCCCACCACCTCGGCCATTCCGCCCCCGATCCCGCTGTCCACCTCGTCGAAGATGAGGGTCGGGGTCTCATCGGCCTCGGCGAGCATCCCCTTGAGGGCCAGCATGAT
>JAKEHP010000221.1 GCA_022614955.1 Candidatus Methylomirabilota bacterium | reverse complement strand
GTAGTAGTCGAGGTGCTCCTCGTCCACGGTGGTCACCACGGCGATGGTGGGCGACAGTCTCAGGAACGAGCCGTCGCTCTCGTCCGCCTCGGCTACCAGGAAGTCCCCCCGGCCGAGCCGGGCATTGGAGCCGAGGCTCTTCAGGCGCCCGCCGATGACCATGGTGGGATCCAGGCCTCCTCTGGCCAGGACCGAGGCCACCATGGAGGTGGTGGTGGTCTTCCCGTGGGTCCCGGCCACCGCCACCCCGTACTTGAGCCGCATCAGCTCGGCCAGCATCTCCGCCCGGGGAATGACCGGGGTCAGCCGCTGCTTCGCCTCGAGGACCTCCGGGTTGTCCGTCCCCACCGCCGAGGACCGGACCACCACGTCCGCCCCGGCCACCTGCTCCGCGCGGTGCCCGATGAAGACCCGGATCCCCAGCGCCTCCAGACGGCCCGTCACCTCGGAGGCCTTGGCGTCCGAGCCGCTCACCTCGTAGCCCATATTGTGGAGGACCTCGGCGATGCCGCTCATGCCGACGCCGCCGATGCCCACAAAGTGGATCCGTCGGATCCGCTTGAACATCAGACCTCCCCGCGACCGGCCGTGCCGGCCACCTCGAAGAGGAGATCGGCCAGGCGCTCCGCCGCGTCCGGGCGCCCGGCGGCCGCGGCGCGCCGGGCCATCGTCCCCAGCCGGACCGGGTCCTGCACCAGCTCCCGGATCCAGTCCGCCAGGCCGGCGGGGGTGAGATCCCGCTCCAGGATCAGGAGCGCCCCGCCGCCGGCCACCAGGGCGGCCGCGTTGTGCCGCTGGTGGTCGCCCGCGGCGTGGGGAAAGGGGACCAGGATGGCCGGCTTCCCCAGGGCGGTGAGTTCCGCCACCGTCGTCGCCCCGGCCCGGCAGATCACCAGGTCAGCCGCGGCGTAGGCCGCTCCCATCCCCTCGATGAAGGGGAGGACCACCGCCCGGATCCCGGCAGCCGCGTAGGCGGCCGCCACGGCCTCCCGGTCCCGCTCGCCGGTCGCATGGAGAACCTGAAGCCGCATCCGGCACTCCGTGAGCGCCTCCGCCGCCCCGCGCATCACCTCGTTGAGCCGCCGCGCCCCCTGGCTCCCGCCGAACACGAGGAGCGTGGTTCGGTCCGGGGCCAACCCGAAGCTCTCCCGCGACCGGTCCCGGGCGTGCCCGAAGAGGTCCGCCCGGACCGGATTCCCCGTCACCGTGAGCCGCCGGGCCGGCAGGTGCACCCGCGCTGCCTCCAGACTCACCGCGACCGCCGTCGCCACCCGGCAGAGGAGCCGGTTGGTGAGCCCCGGGGCCGCGTTCTGCTCGTGGAGCACCGTGGGCGCGCCCCAGAGCGCCGCCGCGACCAGGACCGGCCCCGCCACGTACCCGCCCACCCCCAGGACGACGTCGGGCCCAAACCGCGCCAGGAGCCGCCGGCTCTGTCCGACAGCCCCCGGCAGGGCGGCCAGGGCCGCCAGGCGCTCCCCCAGCGCCTTGCCCATCAGGCCCCGCACCCGGATCGTCTCGAACGGATAGCCGGCGGCCGGCACCAGGCGGGCCTCCAGACCGGCAGCCGTCCCCACGAAGAGGAGCGCGGTCTCCGGGGCTCTCGCCCGAACCGCGGCTGCCGTGGCCAGGGCCGGGAAGACGTGCCCGCCGGTTCCCCCGCCCGCGATGCACAGCCTCACGACGCCCACCCCCCCACCGGCAGCGGGCGGGGGGGCAGCGCCAGGCGACTCCCCATCCCGGCCGCCTGGGAGATGCTGAGCAGGATCCCCAGTCCCAGGAGGGTCACCACCAGGGAGGAGCCACCGAAGGAGACCAGGGGGAGCGGCAGGCCAGTGGTGGGGACCAGCCCCACCACGACGCCGAAGTTGATGGCCGCCTGCCCCACGATCACAAAGGTGATCCCGAGGGCCAGCAGGGCCCCGAACCGGTCCGGGGCCCCAAGCGCGATCCGCACTCCCCGCCAGAGGACCAGGCCGAAGAAGGCCACCACCAGCGCTGCCCCCGCAAAGCCCAACTCCTCGCCGATGATGGCAAAGATGAAATCGGTGTGGGGCTCGGGCAGGTAGAAGAGCTTCTGCATCCCGTCTCCCAATCCCCGCCCGAGGCCCCCTCCCTGCCCCAGGGCCACCTGCGACTGCAAGGTCTGGTAGAGGATCTTGGGGGAGGCCTGCGCCGGGTGAAGCAGGGCCACGATCCGGCCGCGGACGTGGGGGACCGACCAGAAGAGGAGGGCGAGGACCGGGACGGTCGCCGACCCCACCGCCACCAGATGCGTGAGGCGCGCCCCGGCCGCGAAGATCATGGTCACCGCACTGAGGAGGATCATGACGGCGGTCCCGTAGTTCGGCTGCAGAGCGATCAGGAGGAAGAAGACGCCGCTCACGAGCAGGGGCGGCACCACCCCGGCGGTGAATTCCTGGACCCGGTCCTCCTTGCTCGCGAGGAGGCGGGCCAGGTAGCCGACCAGGGCCAGCTTGGCCAGCTCGGCAGGCTGGAAGGACAACCCCAGGAGCCGGAGCCAGCGTCGGGCCCCGTTCACCTTCACCCCGATCCCCGGGACCAGCACCAGGACCAGCATCCCCAGGGCCAGCAGCAGGAGCGGGAGAATGTACGGGCGCAGCCCCCGGTAATCCCGGCCCATCAGCCAGACCATCCCCGTGACACCGATCAGGGCCCAGAGGACCTGCTTCTTCAGGAAGAAGGTGGGGTCCCCGAACCGCTCCTGAGCCCGGATGGCGCTGGCGGAGTAGACCATCACGACCCCCAGCCCCACCAGCATGAGGGTGGCAGTGAAGAGGAGCTTGTCGTGCCCCCGCCCGCTCATCGGCCCCCCGTGAGATGCCGGACGGCCGCCGTGAAGGCCCGCCCCCGGTCCTCGAAGTCCCGGAACATGTCGAAGGAGGCGCAGGCCGGGGAGAGGAGGACGACGTCCCCCGGCGCCGCGAGCGCCCTCGCGCGCCGGACGGCTTCCTCCATACTGTCGGCGGTGTGCACCGGGGCGGCCCCCGTGAGCGCCTTGGCGATCTTCTCCCGCGCCTCCCCGATGAGGACCAGCGCCTTCACCCGCCCCTCCACCACGGGCCGCAGGAGGGTGAAGTCGCTCCCTTTGTCCCTCCCGCCGGCGATGAGGATGACCGGGCCGGGAAAGGACTCCAGCGACCGCACGACCGCCCCGACGCTCGTCCCCTTGGAGTCGTTGACGTACTGAACCCCCCCCAGGACCGCCACCGGCTCGAGCCGGTGCGGGAGCCCCGGGAACTCGGCCAGCACAGCCTTGGCCGCCTCGCACGATCCCCCGGCGAGCGTGGCGGCGGCCGTGGCGGCCAGGGCGTTCTCCAGGTTGTGGACGCCCCGGATCCGGATGTCTCCGACCCGGCAGACCTCCCGGGTCTCCCCCGCCCGCCGGAGCAGCAGGCGGTCCCCCTCCAGAAAGGCCCCCTCCTCCACCGGACGGCAGCGGCTGAAGAGGAGGGGCCGGGCGCGGGCGGACGCTGCCGCCTCCAGGACCAGGGGGTCGTCGGCGTTCAGGACGGCCCAGTCCCCGGGCTCCTGGTTCAGGAAGAGGCGCGCCTTGGCGTCCACGTAGTCGGGCAGGCCCACGTAGCGGTCCAGGTGGTTCTGGGTGATGTTCAGGAGGCAGGCCACCTCGGCCCGGAAGGTCTCGATGGTCTCGAGCTGGAAGCTGGAGAGCTCGGCCACGACCCACCGGTCCCGGCCCAGCCCCGGCACGACGTCGCAGAGGGCAGTCCCGATGTTGCCGGCCACAATCACCGGAACCCCCGCCCGCTCCAGCATCAGGCCCACGAGCGTCGTGGTGGTGCTCTTTCCGTTGGTCCCGGTGATGCCCAGGAAGCGCGCCTGGCAGGCCCGGTAGGCCAGCTCCACCTCGCTCAGGATGGGGATGCCCTGCGTCCGGGCCTTGGCGAGCAGCGGCATCCGGACATCCACCCCGGGGCTCACCACCAGGAGGTCCGCCCCCAGGATGGTCTCGGGCCGATGGGCGCCCGTCTCCAAGCGCACCCCCAAGGCCCGGAGGGATTCCAGGTCCACCGTGAGCGCCTCGGCCTGGCTCCGGTCGCTCGCGGTCACCGTCGCTCCGGCCGCGACCAGGAGGCGGCAGGCGGCTGCCCCGCTCCGGGCCAGCCCCACGGCCGTTACCCGCTTGCCCGCCACCTGAAGCCTCCGTTCGGTGCCCAGGAGAAGCCCTCCCGCCAAGCCCACCCGCCCCTACCTCAGCTTGAGGGTCGTGAGGGAGATGAGGGCCAGGATGAAGGAGAGGATCCAGAACCGCACGATGATCTTGGGCTCGGAGAGCCCGTTTAACTCGTAGTGGTGGTGGATAGGGGCCATCCGGAAGAGGCGCCGGTGCTGGGTCTTGAAGATAAAGACCTGGAGGATGACCGAGACCGCCTCGATGACGAAGACCCCGCCGATGATCACCAGGAGCAGCTCGTGCTTGGTCAGGATGGCGAGCAGAGCGAGGGCCGTTCCCAGCGCCAGGGAGCCCGTGTCCCCCATGAAGACCTGGGCCGGGTAGGCGTTGAACCAGAGGAAGCCCAGGGTGGCCCCCACCAGGGCCCCGGCGAAGACCGTCAGCTCCGCCGACTCCCGGACGTGGATGACCTGCAAGTAGCGCGCGGCGAGCGCGTGCCCCGCCAGGTACGCCAGGACGGTGTAGGCCCCCGCCGCCATGATGACGGGCCCGGTCGCGAGCCCGTCCAGGCCATCGGTGAGGTTCACGGCGTTGCTGCAGCCGACGATGACCAGCATCGCCAGGAGGACGTAAGCCGGGCCCAGGTTGGGCAGCCAGCGCTTGAAGAAGGGGATCGGGAGGGTGGTGGTGAAGGAGTCCACCGGGTACAGGTAGAGGTAGGCCCCCACCGCCAGCCCCAGGGAGATCTGCCAGCCGAACTTGTAGCGGGGGAGGAGGCCGCGGCTGCTTCGCCGGGTCAGCTTCAGGTAGTCATCGCCGAGCCCCACGGCCCCCATGAGCAGGGTTGCCAGGAGGGTCAGCCACACGAACCGGTTGGTGAGGTTGGCCCAGAGCAGGGTCGCCAGCGTGATGACCCCGAGGATCAGGACCCCCCCCATGGTGGGGGTGCCGGCCTTTGCCGCGTGGCTCCCGGGGCCGTCCTCCCGGATGGTCTGGCCGACCCGGAGCTGCTCCAGCTTCCGGATGACGAACGGGCCCAACAGAAAGGAGAGGACGAGGGCCGTCATGATCGCCCCGGCCGTCCGGAACGTGACGTACCGGAAGACGTTGAAGACCGTATGGTACGACGCCAGCGGAAACAGCAGGTGGAAGAGCATCAGAGCCCCTCGAGCACGCGCTCCAGGCGGACGCCGCGCGAGGCCTTCAGGAACACCCAGGTCCCTGGTGCGGCCTCCGCCGCGAGCGCCTCCCGCGCCTCCGCTACCTCCCGGCAGGCGACGATTCGGTCGGCCGGCAGGCCGGCTTCCCTAGCGCCCTCCGCCAGGGCCGCCGCCTGGGCCCCCACGGCGATGAGCCGGTGCGGCTCGAGCGACGCCGCCAGGCGCCCGACCCTATAGTGGGCCTGGGGAGCGTGCACCCCCAGCTCCAGCATGTCCCCCAGGACGAGGACGGTCCGCCCCGGCCCCCGGACAGCGGCGAAGGCCTCCAGGGCCGCCGCCATGGAGCTGGGGTTGGCATTGTAGGCGTCGTTATAGGCCACGGCCCCGGAGAGCAAGGTCAGCCGCTGCATCCGCATCGGCTGGACGGGTGTTCCCGCGAGGGCCGCGGCGATGGCCTTTACCGGGACCCCCAGCGCCACCCCGGCGGCGGCCGCAGCCAGGGCATTGAGGATGTTGTGGCGCCCCGGGATCGGTAGGCGGGCGCGGGCCGTGCCGGCCGGGGCCGAGAGGGTAAAGGAGGTCCGCCGGACCTTGCTCACCCGGATGGCCCCACCCCGGACATCCGCCCGCCCGCTCAGGCCAAAGGTGAGGAGCCGCCCCGTCACCCGGCCCAGGAGGGGGCGACTCGGCGGGTCGTCGGCATTCAGGATGGCCATCTTGTCGCCGCCCAGGAACGGGAGCATCTCCCCCTTGGCTGCCGCCACCGCCTCCACTGAGCCCAGGAACTCCAGGTGCCCCTCCCCCACGTTGGTGATGATTCCGAGGTCGGGGTCGCAGATCTCCGAGAGGCGCCCGATCTCTCCGGGGGCGCTCATCCCCAACTCCAGGACCGCCACCTCATGCTCCGGCGCAAGGCGGAAGAGGGCCAGCGGAACTCCTACCAGATTGTTCAGGTTCCCCGGGGAGGTCAGCACGCGGTAGCGCTCCGCGAGAACAGCCGCCACCATCTCCTTGGTGGTGGTCTTGCCGTTGGTGCCCGTCACGGCCACCACCTGGACCTTGTGCCGGCGGCGCCAGAGGCCCGCCACCTCTCCGAGGGCGTGCCCCGTGTCCCGCGTCTTTAGGAGGACCGGCGGGCGTGGTCCCTCCGCCGGCGGCTCGGCCACGACGGCCGCGGCGGCCCCCCTGACGGCCGCCTCGGCCAGGAAGGCGTGGCCGTCAAAGCGCTCCCCCTTCAAGGCGAAGAAGAGGGCGCCAGGCTTGAGCGTCCGGGTGTCGGTGGAAAAGGTGGCGAAGGTCCCCTCGGGACTCCCCGCCAGGAGGGCCCCCCCCGTCGCTTCCAGTACTTCTTTGACGCTCAGGCTCACCCCGTCCATTCGCCCCGTCTCCCCCTCCCCGGGTCCCGGGGTTTCCCCGCCCCTCTACACAGCGCGGGCCTTGCCGAAGCCCATGTCCGCCAGGGCCCGCCGCGCCACATCCCGGTCGTCGAAAGGCATCGTCCGGCTTCCAACAATTTGATACGTCTCGTGCCCCTTCCCGGCAATGAGGACGAAGTCCCCGCGACGTGCGCGAGCCAGGCCCGCCGCGATGGCCTCCGCACGGCTGACGATCTTCGCATATTGTGTGGCCGCCCCCGGCACGGCCCGCACCCCCACCTCGATGGCGTCCAGGATGGCCTCGGGCTCCTCACTCCGCGGGTTGTCGGAGGTCAGGATCACGTAGTCGGCCAGCCGGCCGGCCGCCTCCCCCATCAGCGGGCGCTTCCCCCGGTCCCGGTCCCCGCCACACCCGAAGACGCAGAGGAGGCGCCCGGCCGTGAGCGCCCGGGCCGCCCGGAGCACCCGCTCCAGGGCGTCCGGGGTGTGAGCGTAGTCCACCGCCACCGTGAAGGGCTGACCCGCCTCGATTTGCTCCAGGCGCCCCGGGACCCCCCTGAGGGTGGCGAGGGCGGCGGTCACCGCCTCAGGCGGCGCCCCCACGGTCAGCGCCGCTCCTGCCGCCCCAAGGACGTTGGCCACGTTGTGGCTGCCGAGGAGCGCCGATTGAACCGGGATGGGCCCCCAGGGAGTCCGGAGGGTCGCGCGAAAGCCGGTGGCCTCCAGCGTCACCTCCTCGGCGGTCAGGTCGGCCTTGGCCTCCAGGGCAAAGGTCAGGACCGGGACGGCCGTCTCGGCCCGGAGCCGGTCGGCCTGGGGGTCGTCGGCGTTGAGGACGGCGGCCTTGGGGCCTGCCTTCACCGCCCCGACCCCCAGGCTCCGGAAGAGGCGGCTCTTGGCTTCCAGGTACGACTCGAAGGAGCCGTGGAAGTCCAGGTGGTCTTGAGTCAGGTTCGTGAAGACGGCCACGTCGAATTCCACCCCGTCCACCCGGTGCAGCGCAAGGGAGTGGGAGGAGACCTCCATCGCGATGTGGGTCGCCCCGACATCCAGCATCCGCCGCAGGAGGGCCTGCAGGTCCGGCGCTTCAGGGGTCGTCCGCTCCGCCGGCACCTTGAGGGCGCCGCACCGGTAGTCAATGGTTCCGATGACGCCGACCGTCCGCCCCGCCGCTGCCAGGATGGCCTCCAAGAGATACGTCGTCGTGGTCTTGCCGTTGGTCCCGGTCACTCCCAGGAGGGTGAGGCGCCGGGCCGGATCCCGGTGGAAGACCCGGGCGATGGCCGCCAGCGCCACGCGCGTATCCTTGACCTGGACGATCGCGGGGCCAGGCGGAAGCGGGGCCTCCTGCTCCAGGACGATCGCCGCGGCCCCGCGGGCCGTCGCCTCCTCGGCGAAGGCGTGCCCGTCGAACCGGCTCCCCCGCACGCAGACGAAGCAGGCCCCCGGGACGATCCGCCTGGAGTCGTGCTCCACCGCCCGGACATCCACCTCCCGACTTCCCCGAAGGAGGCGGTGCTCCATGCCCTCAATTAAGCCCCTGAGCGCCGGCATCCGCCCTCCGCGCCACCTGTAACCTCCGGCCCGGGGATGGGGGGACATTCAGGTAGCTCAGCACCTCCCGGGCAATCTCCCGGAAAGCAGGGCCTGCCGTGAAACCCCCCCACCGGTCCACGCCGGGCTCATCCAGAACCACCAGGATAACCAGCCGCGGTGATTCCGCCGGGACAAAGCCGGCGAAGGAGGCCACCACCTTGGAACGGGAGTAGAGGCCAGTCTCCCGATCCAGCTTCTGGGCCGTTCCGGTCTTCCCGGCCACCGTGTACCCCGGCACGGCCGCCGCCTTCCCCGTCCCGCGCTCCACCGCCTCCACCAGGATCGCCGTGAGACGGTGCGCGGTCTCGGGCGAGATGACCCGCCGGATGAGCTGGGGCGGGATCTCCCGGGGCGGGGCGCCTCTCTCCCGGACCGCTGTCACCACGTGGGGCCGGTACAGCTCCCCGCCGTTGGCCACGGCAGCCATTGCGGCCGCGAGCTGCACCGAGGTGACCGATACCTCCTGGCCGATGGAGAGGGCGCCGATGGAGACTGCCGACCAGTCCCGGGGACGGCGCAGGAGGCCCGGCGTCTCCCCCGGAAGGTCCACCCCAGTCCGGGCGCCGAAGCTAAACCCGTTCAGATAGCTGTAGTAGGTCGAGCGGCCCAGGCGCTGGCCCACCTTGATCGCACCCACGTTGCTAGACTGGGCCATCACCTGGCTGAAGGTGAGCCAGCCGTACTTCTCGTGATCCCGGATCTTCACGCCGGCTACCTCGATAACGCCCTGCTCGCCGAAGAAGAGCTCCTCGGGCCGGACCAACCCCTCCTGCAGCGCCGCCGCCGCCAGGACCACCTTGAACACGGACCCCGGCTCGTAGCTGTCGGCCAGCGCCCGGTTCCGCCGGGAACTCGCCGGCGCCTGGGCGAAGGCGTTGGGGTCGAAGGTCGGGACGTTGGCCAGCGCCAGGATCTCGCCGGTCCGTGGCTCCAGGACGAGAACGGTCCCGGCCTGGGCCTGGGCCTTCGCCACAGCCCGCTGGAGCTCCCGCTCTGCCACGTACTGGATGACCTCGTCCACCGTCAGGATCAGGTCAGCCGGCGCGGGCCTGGACGGTCCCTCATCCCGGAAAAGGATCCGGCCTCGCGCATCCACCCGCCCCGTCACGAAGCGGGGTCCGCCCCCCAGCAGGGCGTCGTACTGGTATTCTACGCCCTCCAGCCCCGCATCATCGAGGCCCACGAACCCCACGAGGTGGGCAGCCAGCTCCCCCCGCGGGTACGAGCGGCGCGTCTCGGGTAACAGGCCGACACCCGGGATGGTGAGGCCGGCCAGCACCTCGGCCTGCCGGGCCGGCAGCTTGCGCTGCAGCCAGACGAAGGGCTTGTCGGGCGACAGACGCTTCAGGATCTCCCCCCGGGACTGCCCCAGGATCGGGGCCAGCGCCGCCGCCGCAGCCCGGGGGTCCCGGACCGCGGTGGGGTGGGCATAGAGGGAGTGGGCCTCCAGGCTTACCGCCAGCTCCCTGCCGTGCCGGTCAGTGATGGTCCCCCGCTTCGCCGTGACGGGGAGGCGTCGCTCGTACTGCTGCGTGGCCTTCTGGGTGAGGCGCTGGTGGTCCCGGATCTGGAGGGAGAAGAGGCGAGCCACCACCAGGGCCAGGAAGGCCAGGAGGAGAAAGAACAGGGCAATGGCCCGGCCACGGGGGGCCGGGGGTTGCGCGGGGAGCATCCCGGTTCCTCTCGCCGATGCCCGGACGGCCGCGGGCTTGCTACCGGAGCGCGGCTCCGGGCTTCCCCGGCTCAGCGAGAACAATCACCTGGCCGGGGTGGGGGGTGTCCATCTCAAAACGGGCCCGGGCAATCGCTTCCACCCGGCTCAGGGCGGTGATCCGAGCCAGCTCGAGGGTCAGGGTTCTCTGCTCCTGCAGGAGGGCGCCGCGCTGCGCGCGCAGCCCCTCCAGGGCGTACCCGAGGCGGAGGACCTGGATGTGCTGCCAGACATAGAAGAGGATGCCGAGACAGAGGAGGCCCAGCACCACCACGGCCCGCCACAGGTCCAGCCGCAGGAGGGCGCGGCGCGCCCGGGCACGGGGCCGGACCCCCTGGGACCGGGGCAGGGTTCCGCCGATGGAGCGCACCATGCCCTAGCCCTCCGCCCGCCGCGCTGCCCGTAGCTTCGCGCTCCGTGCCCGGGGGTTTGCCGCCACCTCCTCGGGCCCGGGGGTGACGGGCTTCTTCGTCAGGACCGTGACCGCGGGGTTGCTCCGCAGGGCATGCTTCACGACCCGGTCCTCCAGCGAGTGAAAAGCGATGACGACGATCCGGCCTCCCGGCCTGAGCCCGGCCAGCCCCGCGGCAAGCGCTTCCGCCAGCCCCTCCAGCTCCCGGTTCACGGCAATCCGGAGCGCTTGGAAGGTCCGGGTGGCGGGGTGGATCCGGCGGGGCCAGGCCCGGCGGGGGATCGCCCCGGCCACCACCTCCGCCAGTTGGTCGGTCCGAGTGAACGGTAGAGCGGCCCGGGCGGCCACGATTCGCCGGGCGATCCGCCGGGCCCAGCGTTCCTCCCCGTACTCCCGGAGGATGCCAGCCAGCTCCCGCTCCGGCAGGCTCCGGAGGAGGTCGGCGGCCGTGGGACCTCCCCCCGCGCGGTCCATCCGCATGTCGAGCGGCCCGGCGTGGCGGAAGGCGAAGCCCCGGGCCGGGTCATCCAGTTGGACCGAGGAGAGGCCGAGGTCGAACAGCACCCCGTCCCAGGCCTCGAGCCCCTCGGCCTCCGCCACCGCCCCGAGGGCCCGGTAGTCAGCGTGCAGGAGGCGAACCCGCGGACCGAAGCGGGCGAGGCGCTCCCGGACCAGCGGGAGGACCTCGGGGTCCCGATCCAACCCGACCAGGCGGCCGGTGGGCCCGGAGGTCTCCAGGATCGCCTCGGCGTGCCCCCCTGTCCCGACGGTACAGTCCAGGTAGAGGCCGTCGGGGATGGGCCGGAGGAAGGTCAGGACCTGGGTGAGGAGGACCGGGGTGTGCCCCGGTCGCCCGGTCACCCCGCCGTCACCCCCGCCGGGGCCAGGAGGGCCCGTCCCTCGGCCTCGGTGCCCGCCACGACAAAGGTGGCGTAGGTCCCCGCGGCCGTGAGGAGCTCCCGGACGGGGGCGGAGGGTGCCACGAGGACGAGCTGTCCGCCGGCCTCGCGCGCCCGATCCCGGCGCTCCGCCAGGATGCCGAGGCTCCTGACATTGATGTGCCAGACAGCCGAGAGGTCCAGAAGGTGTCTGGCGTACCCGTTCCGCAGGGCCGCGGCCATCGCCTCCCGCAGCTCCAGCATCCCCCAGAGGCTGATGGCGCCCCGCGGGCGGAAGGTCGCGATGCCGGCGGTGGGATCCCGCTCCACGGTGCACTCCAGGGCCATCTCCTCCCGCGCCTGACCCGGCGTCATCCGCTCCCCCTCCCCGTCACCCCCGGACGCGTCCTCAGAAGCATCCTCAGAAGCATCTTCAGAAACACCACCAGGAGCATCGTCATATCCCCAGCTCGGAGAGCTTCGCGGCCACGTCCTCGAAGGTAACAGGCGCGCGAGCCAGGAACTCATCCCAGCGCGCCTTGCTCCAGATCTCGATCTTGTTCAGCACCCCGACGATCATGACCTCGCGGGTGAGGGCCGCCTTCTCGCGGAGCTGGGGTGGGATCAGGATCCGTCCCTGCCCGTCCACGGGCGTCTCCGTCGCGCCGGAGTAGAAGAGACGTAGGAAGGCCCGGATGTCCTTCTGCAGGGTGCTCTGCTTGCGGATCCGCTCCTCAAGCTTTCGCCACTCCTCAAGCGGGTAGGCTGCGACGCAGGAGTCGAAGTCCGTGAGGACCAGCACCTTCTGCCGGCGCCGGGCCAGGGCGTCCCGGAAGCGGGAGGGGATGCTGAGCCTCCCCTTGCCATCAATGGCGTGCTCGAAGCGCCCCCGGAACATCCCCGCTCCTCCTCTCGGAGGGCGAGCATCCCATCTTATCCCACTTCATACCACTCGGCGCGAACAATAAACACAGGCCGCTTCGGGTTGTCAAGGAAAAAGATGGGAGAGAAGTGGTTGATTTTGAAGCGTGGAAAGCCTGAGGTGGGCTCCGGGTGATGCGGGGTCGTTACCGGCGGATCCAGAGGCCCCGGGCCTTCTCCCGCGCCTCCCGCTCCAGCCGGCTGAGGTCCGCCTGGTACCGGAGATTCGGGGGGAGGCTCACGGCCTGGGCGAATCCGAACTCGATCAACCAGGCATTCACAAAGGTCCCCTCCCGGGTGAAGACATAGGCGAGGAGCTGCCCGTGCCGGTCCCGGGGGAGCGCGTCCAGCTCGAGGCGAACGGGACGGCCCTCCACGAGCCGGCGGTTCGAGTCGCGGGCGCGGCGGGCCCACTGGTCCTCCTCGGGGTCCTCCACCGGCTGGCGCAGCTCGGGGGCGGCCACCCCGATGTACCGGACCACCTCGCGCGCGCCGTGCCACTCCACCTCGATGGTCTGCCCGTCCAGGACGCGCAGCACCGTCGCCCAGTCGGTCTCCTGGGCGCGGGCGAGCCCGACGCAGGAAAGGGGCGCCAGGAGCGGGAGCAGCGCTCCCAGGCGCAAACCTTGCATAATCTTGCTGGGGCCGCGCAGCGTAATGCCGGAGCGGCACAAGGAGTGGAGCATGGCGCGGAAATTCTTCGTCTGGACGGGGTACTTCTGCCTCGGCATTCTTCTCCTGCCGCTGGGGGCGACGGTGTTCATCCTGCTGAGCCCCCTGGTCCTCGGCCTCTTCCTCCTCTTCATCCTCCTGCCGAACGCCTACGCCGTCCAATTTCTGGGATGGACGCGGGGACGGCCGCACCGCTCCCCGGTGAGATCCCCAGAAAATCTCTAGGCGCCAACCGCTCGCCCATTCTATCCCATCTCAGCCGAGAGCAGCACGCCCCCGCGGCGGGAGTTCCCTCGCCGCGCACCCCCGGGAGGCGGTCTCCGGATCAGGGCTCGACGAGGAGGTTGTCAATGAGGCGGGCCCTGGAGAAGCGGATGGCGAGCGCGAGGAGGACCGGCGGGTCGGCCGAGGGGACCGGCTCCAGGGTGTCAGGATGGACCACGGCCAGGTAGTCGAGGGGGGCGGCAGTCGCGGCGGCGATGCCGCCTGCCATGCCCCGCCGTAACGCCTCGGGGTCCCGCCGCCCCTCCCGGATCTGGGCGGCGCCCCACTGCAAGGCCCGAAACAGGACCGGCGCGGCCCGCCGCTCCTCCGGGGTGAGGTTCACGTTCCGGGAGGAGAGGGCCAGCCCATCCTCTTCGCGGACGGTCGGGCAGACCACGATCTCCAGGTCCATCAGGAGGTCGGCCACGAGGCGCCGGATGAGGACCGCCTGCTGCCAGTCCTTGGCCCCGATGTAGGCCCGGCGCGTCTTGACGACGTTGAAGAGCTTGGTGACAACGGTGGCGACACCCCGGAAGTGGCCGGGCCGGGCCGCCCCCTCCAGGATGCTGGCGAGACCTGCCACCTCCACCACGGTCGGTGGGCCCGGCGGGTAGATCTGAACCGGGGTGGGGGTCCAGGCCAGGTCGCACCCCGCCTCCTCGGCCAGGCGCAGGTCTCGCGCCAGGTCCCGGGGATAGATCTGGAAGTCGTCGGGACGGTCGAACTGGGTGGGGTTCACGAAGATGCTGATGACCAGGCGCGTGTTCTCGGCCCGCGCCCGCGCGAGGAGCCCCAGGTGCCCCGCGTGCAGCGCCCCCATGGTCGGGACAAAGCCGATCCGCTCGCCGGCACACCGCCACGCCTCGGTCAGCTCCTGCACTTTCCGGGGTTCGTCCAGGACCTGCACCGGCTCCGCCCTCACTTCCTGAGCGCCGTCACCTTCCGCGGGCGTGTCCGGGCGAGAAGCCGCCGCAGCTTCTCGGCCTCGCCGGCCTCCAGGCTGAAGCTATGCTCCGGGCCCGGGAAGGAACCGCTCCGCACCTCCTCCCGGAACTGGCCGAAGGCCTGCAGGAGCGTTTCCCGCAGATTGGCGTAGCGCTTCACGAACTTGGGGGTGAACTCGTCGAAGAGACCCAGCAGGTCGTTCGTGACCAGGACCTGCCCGTCGCACCGGGGGCCGGCCCCGATCCCGATGGTGGGGATGCTGACTGCCTCCGTCACCGCCCCCGCCACCTGCCAGGGGAGCCCCTCCAGAACCAGGCTGAAGGCTCCGGCCCGCTCCAGGGCCACGGCATCCTGCACGAGCCGCGCCGCGGCATCCGCGCTCCGTCCCTGCACCTTGTAGCCGCCCATCCGGTGGACAGCCTGCGGTGTCAGGCCGATGTGCCCCATGACCGGGATGCCGGCCTCCACGAGGGCCGCCACGGTTCCGGCGACCTCCAGACCACCCTCCAGCTTCACCGCCTGGGCATTCCCCTCCTTCAGCATCCGGCCCGCGCTCCGGAGGGCCTCCTCCCGGCTGACCTGGTAGGAGAGGAAGGGCAGGTCACCCACCACCAGAGCGCGCGCAGCCCCCCGGGCGACGGCCCGCGTGTGGTGGAGCATCTCCTCCAGGGTGACCGGCAGGGTGGTCTCGTACCCCAGGGCCACCATGGCGAGGGAGTCCCCTACCAGGATGATGTCCACGCCCGCGGCGTCAAGCAGCCGGGCCGTGGGGGTGTCGTAGGCCGTGAGCATCACGAGCCGCTCCCCCCGCGCCTTCATGGCGCGGACCGCTGTGACCGTGACCCGTTCCTGTCGCATGGGGGCCTCCGAAAGAAAGAGGCCTCCCGGACGTCTCCGGGAGGCCTCGCCGCGCGGCTGCGCAGGGACCACCGCCACCGCCCGGGCCGCGACTGCCGGACTGCGGGCGCCCGTCGGCGTCCCGCGTCCCGCGGGAGGGGAAGGGGCGGCGGGAAGGCTGTTACCCGTCTCGGTCCGCTCGGGATCCAAGCGGGACGTAGTACTGCGTCCCCGCCTTCATCTCATGCAGCTGTCGGATTAAATCGTCCAGGTCCTCCTTCCGCTTCACGAAGTCCATCTCGCTGGTGTTGACCACCAGCAGGGGGGTCTCGGTGTAGTGGAAGAAAAAGTGGTTGTAGGCAGCGGCCACGTCCTCCAGGTACTGGCGGTCGAGCCGATTCTCGTAGAGCTTCCCCCGCTGCTCGATCCGGCGGAGCAGCGTCTCGATGTCGGCCTGCAGGTAAATGACCAAGTCCGGCTTCCGGACCCGGACCTCCAGGATGGGGGCGATTTTCTCGTAGAGGGCCAGCTCGTTGTCGTCCAGGGTAACGTACGCGAAAATCCGGTCTTTGGCAAACAGATAATCGCTGACCAGGCGCTGGCGGAAGAGATCGGTCTGCAGAAGCTCTTGCTGCTGCCGGTACCGGTTCAGGAGGAAGTAGAGCTGGGCCTGGAAGGCGTACCGGCGCATGTCGGTGTAGAACTCCTTCAGGAACGGGTTGTGCTCCGCCAGCTCCAGGAGAGCGCGGGCCCGGAGCCGCTGCGCCAACAGCTCCGCCAGGCTCGTCTTCCCGACGCCGATTGGCCCCTCTACGGCGATATAGTGGGCGGTGGGCAGACTCATCACGGGCGGACCCCGGCGGCGCCCTGGCCGATCTGGAGCTGGGCGCGGGGCAGGAACAGGCGCACGGTGGGACCCGCCGGCAGGGCGGCCAGCAGCTCCCGGACGGAACGGCCCAGGACCGGGTGCCGCAGATCGGGGGCGATCTCGCAGAGGGGTTCGAGGACGAAGCGGCGCTCGGCCAGGCGGGGATGCGGGAGGGTCAGGGCGGGGCCCTGGCGCACCACGTCCCCCACCAGCAGCAGGTCCAGGTCCAGCGTCCGGGCCGTCCCCGGCAGCCGGTGCCGCGGGCGGCCGCACGAACCCTCGATGGCCCGGAGCCGCTCGAGGAGATCCTCCGGCTCCAGGGCCGTCGAGACGGCGGCAGCGGCGTTCAGGTACCAGTCGTGGCCCGCCACCCCCACCGGCTCCGTCTCGAAGATGGAGGAGAAACCGGCCAGGCGGACGTCCACCCCCCGGGCCAGCTCGGCCAGCGCGGACGTGAGCCACCGAAGCCGGTCGCCCAGGTTGGAGCCTAGCCCGACATAGGCGATGGCCACGGGGCCCTCCGCCGGATCTCCACCCCCACCGCCGTCAGGGTCCCGTCGAAGGGCGGGGAGGTCTTCTTCACCCGCACCAGGACCTCCTGCGCGGGAAAGGCCTTGAGCAGCGCGGCGGCGATCCGCTCCGCCAGCGTCTCGAGCAGATTGCACCGCCGCCCCTTCCCCACCTCCAGGACCAGGCGGCAGACCGTCTCGTAGTTGACCGTATCGGCCACCCGGTCGGAGGAGGCGGGCTGGGTCAGGTCGAGGGTGAGCTCCACGTCCACCCGGAACTTCTGCCCGAGGCTCCGCTCCTCGGGACGGACGCCGTGGTACCCGTAGAAGGTGAGCCCTTCGATGAGAACCCGGTCGGTGCTCATAGTCTCGACGCCGGGGCGAGCAGCCCCGGCCTTCCCCGGCCCACTCATCGGGCCGGGCGCAGCTGGAGCTTCCGGATGCGGTGGACCGCTTCCCGGATCCGAGCCACGTCCAGGGTCAGGGCGGCCCGGACGTAGCCCTCGCCGTGCTCCCCGAAGCCATTGCCGGGGGTCATGACGATGCCCGCCTCCGACAGCAGGCGCTTCGTGAGGTCGGCCGAGGAAACCCCCCGGGGGACCGTGATCCAGACGTAGAAGGAGGCCTTCGGCCGCTCCACCTTGAATCCGGCCGCCAGCAGCCCCTCCACCAGGACGTCCCGCCGCTCCTGGTATACCTTGCAGTGTCGGGCGACGCAGTCCTGCGGCCCCGTGAGCGCCTCGATCCCGGCCTCCTGGATCGCCTGGAAGACGCCGGAGTCCACGTTGGTTTTGATTCTCCCCAGCCCGGCCAGGATCTCGGCATTCCCGACGGCGAACCCGACCCGCCACCCGGTCATGTTGTAGGTCTTGGAAAGTGAGTGGTACTCGATGGCGACTTCCTTGGCCCCCTCGACGGCGAGCAGGCTCGGAGGCCGGTAGCCGTCGAAGGCGATCTCGGAGTAGGCCGCGTCGTGGCAGAGGATGAGGCCGCGCTCCCGGCAGAAGGCCACGGCCTCTGCGAAGTACTCCAGGGTGGCCGTGGCCCCGGTCGGGTTGTTGGGGTAGTTCAAGAAAAGGATCTTGGCCCGCCGCAACGCATCGACCGGGATGGTCTGGAGGTCCACCAGATAGCCGGTGCTCTCGCGAAGGGGCAGGAAGACCGGAGTGCCGCCGGCGAGGACGGTCCCGGCCTGGTACACGGGGTAGCCGGGGCTCGGGACCAGGACCACGTCGCCCGGGTTCACGAAGGCCAGCGGGAGGTGGCCGATCCCCTCCTTGCTCCCGATCAGGGTGAGGACCTCGGTGGCCGGGTGGAGGCGGACCCCGAAGCGCCGCTCGTACCAGGCCGCCGCCGCCTCGCGGAAGGCCAGGAGCCCCTCGTAGGAGGGGTACTGGTGGTTCTTCGGGTCCACGGCCGCCGCGGCCAGCCGGCGGACGATGTGGGGGGGTGTCGGCAGGTCGGGGTCCCCGATGCCCAGATTAATGATATCCATGCCTCGGCGGAGGGCGTCTTGCTTCAGGCGGTCAATCTCGGCGAAGAGGTAGGGAGGGAGCTGGCTGAGGCGGTCGGCGAGGCGGAAGGGGGACATCAGGACTCCTCTCGCGGGGGAAGGGGCACCCGTGAGGCTACTTCAGGCCGAGGACGTCCCCCATGTCGTATAGGCCGGGGGCGGCGCGGACGGCGAAGCGGGCGGCCCGCAGCGCCCCCCGCCCGAAGTTGTCCCGGCTGTGGGCCCGGTGGATGAGCTCGATCCGCTCCCCCATACCACCGAAGATGACCGTGTGCTCCCCCACGATGTCCCCGGCCCGGACGGTATGAATGCCGATCTCCTTCTTGGAGCGCTCCCCCACCATCCCCTTCCGCCCGTAGATCCCCACCTGCTCCAGGTCCCGCCCCAGGGCCTCCGCCAGAACCTGGGCCATCTTCAGGGCCGTCCCGCTGGGGGCGTCCTTCTTGAAGTGGTGATGGGCCTCGGTGACCTCGATGTCGTAGTCCTCCCCCAGGAGGCGGGCCGCCTCGGCCAAGAGGCGGTACAGGACGTTCACCCCAACGCTCATGTTGGGGGACACGACGCAGGAGATCCGCTGCGCGTGCGTCCGGATCTCCGCCAGGTGCTCCTTGCTGAGCCCCGTAGTACCGACCACGATGGCCCTCCCGGCAACGGCGGCGGCCCGGACGTGGGCCACCGAGGCCTCGGGGGCGGTGAAGTCAATGGCCACGTCGGCGCCGGGGAGGAGGGCCGCCATGCCGTCCGCCACCCTGACGCCGGCGGGACCGGCGCCGGCCAGCTCCCCGGCGTCCCGGCCGAGGGCCGGGTGCCCGGACCGCTCCGTCGCCCCAACCAGGACGAAGTCGGGCGCCTCCCGCACGAGGGCGATCATCCGCCCGCCCATCTTGCCGGCCGCCCCCGTCACCACGGCCCGGATCTTCTGGGTCACGATTGGCTCCCGCCAGCCCAGAGTCCGCTAGACCGGCAACCCGTAGGCCTTCATGGCCTTCTCCAGCTTTCGGACGTTCGCCTCCCCCATGGGGGTCATGGGCAGGCGCAGCTCCCCATTGCCCAGCCGCAGGAGCTTCATGGCGGTCTTCACCGGGATCGGGTTGGTCTCGTAGAACATGGCCTGGCAGAGGGGGAAGAGGCGGAGGTGCAGCTCCTGGGCCCGCTTCCAGTCCCCGCTCAGGGCGGCGTGGGTCATCGCGACCACGTCGGCCGGGACGATGTTCGCCACCACCGAGATGACGCCGGCACCGCCCACGGCCATGAGGGGAAGGGTGAGGGTGTCATCCCCGGAGAGGAAGCAGAGCTTCCCCCGGCAGAGGGCGATGTCGTGGGTCATCTGCACCACGTCCCCGGTGGCCTCCTTGATCCCCACGATGTTCGGGTGCTCCGCCAGCTCCGCGACTGTCTCCGGCAGCATGTTGACGCCGGTCCGCCCCGGGATGTTGTACATGATGATCGGGATGTCCACGGCGTCGGCGATGGCCCGGAAGTGGGCCAGGAGGCCAGCCTGGGTCGGCTTGTTGTAATAGGGGTTCACGATGAGCACGCCGTCGGCGCCGGCCTCCTTGGCGTGGCGGGTCAGCGCAATGGCGTGCGCGGTGCTGTTGCTCCCCGTCCCGGCGATGACTGGCACCCGCCCGGCGGTGGCCCGGACGGTCGTCTCCACCACCTCCCGGTGCTCCTCGTGGCTCAGGGTCGGGGATTCGCCCGTCGTCCCGCAGGGGACGATGGCGTCGGTGCCGTGCTTCACGTGGAACTCCACCTGCTCGCGGATCTTCGCTTGGTCCACCGCCCCGTCCCGAAAGGGGGTGACCATGGCCACGATCGAGCCCTGGAAGAACCTCTTCATGGCTCGCCCTCCTCCCCCGCCGGAGTACCCGGCGGGCCGCTCCGTCCCCCGGTTACAGCTCCTCGGGGATCTCCTCCCCTCGGATCAAATCCTCGTAGCTCTCCCGCCTCCTGATGACCAGGTACCGGTCCCCCTTTCCCAGGACCTCCGGCAGTCGGGGGCGCGCGTTGTAGTTGGAGGCCATGGTGAATCCGTAGGCCCCCGCGCTCATCACCGCCAGCAGGTCGCCGGGCTTGACCGCCGGCAGCTCCCGGTCCTTCGCCAGGAAGTCTCCCGACTCGCAGATGGGCCCTACCACGTCCGCGGTGAGGCTCCGGGTCCCCTCCACCCGGTGGACCGGGATGATGGCGTGGTAGGAGCCGTACAGGCTGGGTCGGATCAGGTCGTTCATGCCGGCGTCCACCACCAGGAAGTGCTTAGTCGGGGTCTGCTTGGTGTAGAGGACTCGGGTCACCAGGATGCCGGCATTCCCCACGATGACGCGCCCGGGCTCGAGCACGATGGTGCAGTCCAGGTCCTTCACCACCCCGATGAGGGCCTCGGCGAAGACCCGGAGGATGGGTGGCTCCTCGTCCTTGTAGGTGATCCCCAGCCCGCCCCCCACGTCCAGGTAGCGGATGTCCACCCCCAGGGCCCGCAGCTCCGGGATGAGCGCCGCGATCTTCACGAGGGCGTCCACGAAGGGGCCCACCTCCGTGATCTGCGAGCCGATGTGCTGATGGATCCCCACCACCCGGACCCGGGGGAGCTCCCGCGCCAGCTCGTACGCCTCCACCGCCTGCGAGATGTCAATCCCGAACTTGCTCTTCTGGAGGCCCGTGGAGATGTAGGGGTGCGTCCGGGGGTCCACGTCCGGGTTGATCCG
>JAKEHP010000220.1 GCA_022614955.1 Candidatus Methylomirabilota bacterium | reverse complement strand
TCACCTGGCACGGCGCCGCCCTGAATGTCTCGACGGACCTTGACGCCTTCTCCGCCATCGTCCCCTGCGGCCTCGCAGGGATCCGGATGACCTCGCTCTCCGCCCTGACCGGCTGGGCCCCGCCCCTCGGTGCCGTGGCTGAGGCCTGTCAGGCCCCCTTCACCCGTCACATGGCCTGCCGCCTCGTCCCCGCCGCACCGGAGGCCCTCTGGAGTCTCGCCGGCGCCGCCCTCCAGGGCGCGACTGGATGAGACGCTGGGCGATCTGGGGTGGAGCCGCTGCCGCGGCCGCCATCGCCCTTACGCTCGCCTACCTACATGTGCAGGGGGTCCTCTGGCCGGAGCCCCTCCGCGAGCTGGGCCGCCTGGCGACCAACCGGGAGGCCCTGCGCCGCCTCCTGGAGGAGCACAGGGCCTACGCCCCCGTCCTCTTTATTTTCATCCAGGCTGCCCAGGTGGTGGCGGCGCCGATCCCGGGGGAGCTGACCGGATTTTTGGGCGGGTACGTCTTCGGGGTCCTCCGGGGGTTCATCTACTCCCAGATCGGCCTGACCCTCGGCTCCATCATGGCTTTCGGCCTCGGGCACTGGCTCGGTCAGCCGTTTGTCCGCCGGATGGTGAAGCCGGAGACCTACGAGCGCTTCGCCTTCCTGACAGAGACCCGGGGTGTCCTGGTCACCTTCGTCCTCTTCCTCATCCCGGGCTTCCCCAAGGACTACCTCTCCTACCTGCTGGGCGTGAGCCCCATGCGCTTCCTGCCCTTTTTGCTCGTGTGCGCGCTCGGGCGGATGCCCGGGACCTACCTCCTCTCCCTCCAGGGGGATCGGGTGGGAGGTCGGGACTATATGCAGGGGCTCATCATCCTGACGGCTGTGGCGGTCCTGTGCGTGGTCGCCTACCTGACCCGGGGCCACATCTTCGCCTGGGCCCGGAACCCGACGGCGTCCCCGGATGCGGCGCCGCCCGGCAAACCGGCGGCCAGCTCAAGGAGGGAGGATGGAAGCCGCTAAGTTTCTCCGGCAGATCCCCCTCTTCAAGGAGGTCCGGGACGCCGACCTGGCCCGCCTCGCCGCCATCTGCGAGGAGGAGGTCCACCGGGGGGGGGCGACCATCTTCCGGGAGGGAGAAGTGGGGGATGCCCTCTACGCGGTCCTGGGGGGGACGGTCCGGATCAGCAAGCTGATCCCGAAGGGAGGGGAGGAGGCCATGGCCTTCCTGGAGGAGGGGGGGCACTTCGGCGAGATGGCCCTCTTGGATGAGGC
>JAKEHP010000219.1 GCA_022614955.1 Candidatus Methylomirabilota bacterium | reverse complement strand
TCTCGGGGGGGAGATGGGTCCGTGCGGCCGCGCGGAGGTGCCGCGGCGGGAAGTTCCAAGAGCCGCCGCGAAGCACTCTCCCCTCGCCCCCCGCTGGTCCCTGGGGATTCGAGGGCCGGAATTCTCGGTAGGAATACTTCCCATACCAGTCACGCACCCACTCCCAGACATTCCCGGCCATGTCGTGGGCCCCGTATGGGCTCACCCCCTCGGGGTAGCTCCCCACGGGGGTGATGCCTCCCGCCGCCGTGTCACCGTTGGCCCGGTGCGTTGCCCACTCCGCCCCCCACGGGTATCGCCTGCCATGGGGGCCCCGCGCGGCCTTCTCCCACTCCGCCTCTGTGGGGAGCCGTCTCCCCAGCCATCGGCAGTAGGCATCCGCCTCATACCACGAAACACCGACGACCGGGTGGTGAGGGACCTGGAATGCCGGCTCGGCCCAGAAGGCCGGTTTCGTGATCCTCTCCCGCACACGCCACGCCCACCCTGCCGGGCTCCAGGACCGGCTCTCCGCATACCCCCCTGCCTCCACGAACCTCCCGTAGCAACTGTGGGAGACCTCATGGACGTCAATGTCGAAGGAATCGAGGTGCACCCTGTGGGCAGGCCATTCGTCGGGGGCGGTTTCCGGCGCATGCTCCTCGCTGCCCATCCAGAACTCCCCTGCCGGGACCCCCGCCACCTGGCCGCATGGGGTGTCGAGTGCTGCCCTGGCGCCAGCCCCACCTATCAGGAGGACTCCGCCCGCGAGCAGCCACGCGGCCACGAGAAGGACTGCGCGCGAATCCCCGTACTCTGCAGAGGGAAAGAACCGTCTCGATCTTCTCACGGAATCGGGGGATCAGCGACCGCCGGCTGCGCCCTGGCGGATCTGTTCGTTGATCAGAAAGAGCGCCCGATAGAGGGGAACCGGCAGACGGTCCTGATAGAAGTAAAAGTCCTCGAGCCGCGCTTTGTACACCGACGGGGCGAAGGGGAACCGGAGCCGGCCTTCCCGCCGCATCGTCTCCAGGGTCTCGGGCACGGGCCCGGCCGGTCCGGGGGGGAGCCTCAGGCTCTCTTCAAAGGCCCCCCCCATGAGGAAGCCCGTCAGAAGGGCGAGCTTCTCCCCCTCGGTCAGCCCGCGCCAGGCATGACCGTCGTACACCAGGAAGCTCCTCGGCGCCTCCGAGCCGGGTGCGCCCACCACGCCCCAGGCAAGGGTAAACGCCACGGCGCACCCCATGACCGCCGCCCGAAGCGAACCGGCTAGTCTATTTCCTGATCTTGACTTGAACACTGGGCACCTTCGCCTCCTTGGAGACGACCAGGTAGTCCCACATCCCCAACACCCCGTGGCCGGTCACCCCACAGAACCAGAGAAACCGACCCTCCTTGTCGGCGACGAACTCGAACGAGTCGTTTTGCCCGGCCATCATCCCCGGGACGAGTTGATTGGTAAGGGCCCGGGGGAAAGCGGGAACGCCGCCCTCGATGGGCAGGGGCGTCACCTCGTTGATCACCACGAGGCTGTGGGGGAGGGCGCCGAGCCCCTTGTTCTGGAACTCCACCTCCACCTTCCAGCCGAAGGGGACGATCACCGTCATGGTTCCGTTCCCGTACCCGTTGAAATTCATGGTGCCATTGCTTCCGTCCGCAGCCCCCACGAGCAGCAGGTGGACCACCTGCTTTTCCGCATCAACCTTCATCCAGTGCGGGCGAATCTCCTCATCCGCCCAGAGGGGGGTTACCAGGCAGGCCAGCGAGAGACAGAGACCCCAGAGCGAGAACGGCCAGACCCTCCCCACGTCAGTACCTCCGAAGACGAGGAGGCGAACGGAGACGAAAGAGGGAGGTGGCCAGCCACCTCCCTCGATCCGTTCTCTCCGCGCCGCGCGAG